>CAVHYW010000013.1:0-48294 GCA_963640475.1 bacterium
CAGCTGAGAAAATTTTTATATTATTTCATTGTCCCTCTTGACGGGGAGCAGTTCAATCATGCGGGTTTTCTTTGTATATCCAACTGTCATTACATAATGCCGGAGCGCCGCTTGCTTTCGGCAATGGCGGCGTTCAGCTTTCGGGCCGGGTAGTACACCAGCAGGCCGAACACGGTGAAGATCACGCACATGCCCAGCAGGATCAGGGCGCAGTTGCGGTAGGTGTTGCCGTACATGCCGCCGATGGTCTCGCGGATCATGTCCATGCCGTAGTGGAAGGGCATGAGGAAGTAGAGCTTCTGGAACAGCATGGGCAGCACATGGATGGGGTAGGAGCCGCCGGAGCCCGCCACCTGAATGACCATGATGATGACGGCGGCGGCCATGCCCACGTTGTCCAGCGCGTAGACCAGAGCAAAGTTCATCATGGCGAAATTCAGCGAGCAGATGCAGCAGGCCAATATGAACCGGGCAGGCTCCACGCACTGGATGCCCACGAAGTACAGACAGCCGAAGGCGGTCACCAGCGCCTGCGCCATCTCCACGAAGAAGAACAGCACGAAGCGGCCGAAGTACCGTTCCACGGCCCGATAGCCCAGGAATTGCGGTTGGGTCACCGGCACCTTTATCATCACTGCCGTCAGCAGTGAGCCCACGAACAGCGCCAGCATGATGTAGTAGGGGGACATGGCGGAGCCGTAGTCGCCGATCTCGTAAATGATCTCGGTGTTCAGCTGCACAGGGGAAGCCAGATAGTCGGCGATGCCGTCGGGGTTGTTCTCCAGCATATCCATGAACTCCCGGAAGGCGGCGCTGTCGGTGATGCGGCGCACATCCGCCTCCATGTCGGCCAGATAGCCGGACACGGTGTCCGCCAGCGTAGCGCCCGCCGCCAGCGTGGTCTGGGACTGGGCCATGGCGGCGGCATAGGCGTTCAGCGTGTTGGACAGGCCGGTCAGCTTGCCGGAACCGCTTTGCAGCAGCTCCTGCACCGAGCGCAGGGCGGCCAGCGCATTATCGTTCAAGCCGTGGATGAAATCGTTGACGTTCTGGTTGGCCTGCAATGCCGCGGCGCGAACGGTCTGGCGTACCTCGGACAGCTTCGTCAGCAGCTGGTTCTTGACGGCGGGGTCGCTGGCACTGGTCACGTCGTCCCGCATCTGGGTCAGCTTTTCGATGGCGGCGTCAATCTTATCCGCAAGATCGGGTGCTTTGTCCTTCAGCTCCTCCAGCCGGGAGATCGCGTCGTTGATCTGCTGGATGATCTGCTGCTGCAGGAGGGTGGGATCCTCGGAGCTGCCCCACTGGCGCAGCTTGTTCTCCAGATCCACCAGCCCCTTGTCGATGGTGTCCAGAATGGCGATCACATCGTTGGAAGCGCCGTCCGCCGTGTCGGAGCCGGTGTTGACCATATCGCCGATGCCGCCGACCGTGTTGGAGGCGCTGACCAGCACGCCGTTCACGTCGTCCACGGTGATGGCGGATGCTGTCAGCAGATCGTCAGCGTTATCCATCACGTTTTCCAGCGAGGTAAGGATCTTGCTGAGTTGGTTCATCTGCCACTGGGCGTCCTGCAATTTCTCAATCAGGCGGTTGGCCACATCCTCGCCGTCCAGCCCCAGCGCCTTGCATATGGAGCTGATGGTGGTCAGTGCGTCGGCCACCTTTTCGATGATGGTGTTATTGATCTGCTCCTGCACGGCGGTCTTGGCCTTGCCGGTGATCTTGGGAGCAATGGCGTTTTTCTTTTCGTTTTCAAAATACTGGATCTGGGGATGCTCCAGATCGCCGTCCAGCAGACTGACAAAATCGCTGGTAAAGTCCTCCGGTACGATCAGGGCGGCGTAGTACTCGCCGGCGTATACGCCATCCAGCGCCGTGTCCCGATCCTCCAGAAAGACCCAGCCCATCTGGTCGTTGCTCTCCAGGCCGTCCATTACCAGCTCGCCGATGTTCAGGTGCAGGCCGAGGATCTCGCGGCCCTCGTCCTCGTTGGCAACGGCCACCTTGATGTTGCCGGTGGAGGCGGGGCCGTAGGGATCCCAGTTGGAGAGGATGTTGAACCATGCGTACAGGCAGGGCACCAGACACAGGCCCAGCATCACCACCACGGCCACCACGCTGGCGGTCAGCCGCTGCCAGTCGGCCCGGAAAATGCTCCATACACGCTTCATCATTGCTCCACCTCCCCGTTTTGCGGTGTCGGTTCGCTGCCGGCGGTCAGGTCAGCCGACAGGGTTTGCAGCGCCTGTGCCAGCCGTGCCAGATCGGCAGCCATCTTCTGGGGATCGGATCTGAGGATGGCGTCCATATCCAGCGGGAGGGCGGCAGGGCCGTCCACCACGGGCCGGGCATGCTCCGGCGGCATGGGCAGGGTGACGGCGCGGTTCTCGCTTCCGGCGGGAGGTGTTTCTGTCTCCTGCGGTGTTTCCTCCGCCAGCTCCTCGCCCTTCCATTTCAGCAGCTGGGGCAGGCGGGCGGTGCGGGTCAGCTGGGGCAGGGCGATCAGCTGGCCCAGCGTGGCCTGCTCCTCCTGCGTGATGTCCCGCAGCTTCTTTTGCAGCTCATAGTCCATGTACTCCACGCCGATGAGATACGCCGACAGGGCGAACATGGACAGTATCCACAGGATCAGGGTAAAGACCTTGTTGCCCTCTGCCAGAAACATCAGCAGCAGAAGGCCCACGGTGACGATCACCAGCGCCCGCATGCCTACGCGGATGCGGTGCTGATTGCTTTTGTGCAGGGCCGCCACCTCTTCCAGCAGCCGGTCGTACAGCTGATGATACTTTTCTTCCAGTGTCATGGGACTCTGCACCTCCTTAAAAAAGCTCGGTCTCTTCCAGCTTGGCCTCCATGAAGTGGTTCAGACCCATGAAGGGACGGCGCACCAGCAGGCCGATGACCAGCGCCGCGGCGCAGAACAGCAGCAGGAAGAGAAGCTGCGTGATGTAGTAGTCGCCATACAGGCCGCAGATGCACTCGCGCATGGCGTCGATGGCGTAGGGGAAGGGGAAGAAGCGGTAGATCTTCTGATAGATATCCGGCAGCAGCTCGATGGGGAAGGTGCCGGAGGAGCCTGCGATCTGCAATACCATGACCACCACCACGATGGCCTTGCCCACGTCGCCGAAGGACAGCGCCAGCGAGTAGATCAGCAGGCTGAAGGACAGGGCCGTCAGCGCGCCGGTCAGATACAGAAGCCCCGGATGCAGGCATTGTATTTTCAGGATCAGCAGGTCGCCGGTGATGATGACCGCCGCCTGGATCTGGCTCAGCAGGAAGAACATGATGTACCGGCCGAAATACAGCTCGCGGGGCGTGGGATCCACAAGGCCGTCCAGCCGGGCGTGGGGCTTGATGATGGCCACCAGAATGACGCCGCCCACCCAGATGGCCAGCACCGTATAGAAGGGGGCCATGGCGGAGCCGTAGTTCTCAATGGGATAGATGGGGGTAACGGTGGTCTGCACCATCTGAGAGAAGTACTGGCCGTATGTTTCGGGGTCGCCGTTGAGGATGTCCAGCAGGATATCCATGTACTCGTCGGCGGTCAGGTTCTGCAGCTTGTCAAGGGTCTCCGACACCGACTGAGACAGCCTTTCGGCGGCGGGCCGCAGCAGCGCCATGGTCTCGTCCAGTGCCAGCGCCGTATTGGCCAGCGCGTTTTGTACGGCCCGGACATCGTCGCCCAGTCCCTTGATATGTCCCATGGCGTTGGAGATCTGCCCCATGACATTCTCCAGCTCCTTGCGCAGCTCGTCGGCGGTAGGCAGCAGCTTTCCGGTAAGGTCTCCCACAGCGGCGGCGATGTCCTTGCAGTCGTTGATGACGGTTTCCAGATCGTCGCTGTCAGTCAGCGCCGTCAGGCGATCCTGAAGCTGATAGCACTTGTCGGCAATGCTCCGTGCCAGCTTGGCCGCCGTGTTGCCCGCCGACTCCTGATCCAGCCGGTCGGCCCATTCCGTCAGATTGTCGCCCATCTGCCCCATGGTATCGGCGGCGGCTTCGATGGCCTTGCGGGCGTCGTCCAGACTGCCGCCGTCGGCAATGGCCTGCTGGAACTGATCCAGCGCCCGCTGTACCTTTTCCAGCGCGGTATAGATGGCCCGGTCGATCTGGGCCACCGTCTCCTGAATTTTCCCGGTATCGGGCAGGTTGCTGTTGATATCCTGAATGATCTGGGACAGCTTTCCGGAGTCGATGTCGATGGTGCTGCTGTTCTTGGCGGCGTCGAAGGCGTCCATGGTAGCCCGGCAGCCTGCCAGCAGGTCCTGCACCTGATAGAACAGCCCCTTTACCGCCGCCTCGGGATCGTCCTCCGTCAGATCGGCGGCCAGCAGATTGGCCTGCGTCATGACCCGGCCGATGACCACCTCCAGATAGTTCTCGCTGATGGTGCGCTTCAGGCTCTCCACCGCGGTATCGGTGATCTTGGTAGCCACGGCGTTCTTCTTGGCGTTTTCATAGTAGGTGATGGAGGGCTTGCCCGTCCACTCCGTCAGCATGTGGTACATCTTATAGGTGAAGTCCTTGTCGATGACCACGGCGGCATAGTAATCCCCGGCATAAACGCCGTCCTTGGCCTGCTTCTCGCTGTCCACGATGACCCAGTCGATACTGGTGGCCTTACGCAGGTCGTCCACTACATCCTGCCCCTTGTTGGTAAAGACGCCGTCCTCGTCGGTATAGCCCTTGTCCAGCGAGACCAGCGCGATGGAGATGCCGCCGGTGTTGCCGTAGGGGTCCCAGTTGGAATAGATGTTCAGCCATGCGTACAGGCTGGGCAGCACGGCGATGGCCACCACCACCGCACAGGCGAAGAAGCATTTGCTCAGCGTTTTCACATCGGTTTTGAATACCGTCCAGATATTGCGCATAGTTCCTCCCAAAGCCCCATAGGGCGATAGTGATAATACTACAATTTTACATTATACAGAAGCCTTACGGAAAAATCCACCTGTTTTCACACTTTTTTGACAAAGTCTGCTGTATATTTGAGCGCGTTAGAGAAGTATTCAACACAATTATAGAAAGATGTCCCGCAGATACCTCTGCGGGACATCCCGATTCAGTGCAGACAGCTTTTGACGTCCTCAAAGGCGCTGTCCATGGCCTTGCCCATGCGCTCCATGGTACGGCTGACGGCGCGGCGGGCCTTCCGGTCGGAGGACATGCGATCCACCGTGGCGCCGGCCACCATGCCGAGACAAAGACCGCTGACAAATGCGGCAATTTTCATGATTGATCCACTCCTTTTCATTGGCTGCTGTCAGTTTGTCCCGGAAAGCGGCGAAAAACACGGGGCATTACTTGCCAAAACAAGCGCAAAATGGTACAATGATCAGTAATGAAAAATTTTATGAAACAAAGGAGACAGCCATGTCTATTGAGAGATTACAGGCCGCCATACGGGAGCGCAAGACCCCCGTGGCGCTGGGCCTTGCGCCGGAGATCGAAAAGGTCTCTCCCAAGATCGTGAAGAATTTTGAAGAAATGTTCGGCCCCGGCATGATGGCCAATGCCGAGGCGCTGCGGTTCCACGCCTGTCAGACCATGGACGCGGCGCAGGGCAAGCTGCCCGCCGTAGTCATCAGCGCCGAGCACTATCTGCGCTACGGCATGATGGGCGCGGACGTGCTGAGCAATCTGGTCAGCGCCGCCGCGGCACGCGGGCTGTACGCCATCGTGGACTGCCGCACCACCCGGCCGGAGCTGTGGCTGAACGGCCCCATGGCGGGCGACGGCCTGACGGTGGTGCCCTATGTGGGCGGCGACTGCGTGCCGCAGGATACGGACAAGGCCATCTTTGCCGTGGTGCGCACCGCCAACGGAAGCTCCGGCGAGGTGCAGAACCTCATTGCCGGTGACCGGCCCCTGTACGCGGCAATGGCCCAGCAGATGGCCCGGAAGGGCGCGGCACTGGTGGTGGAGACCGGATACAGTCTGGATGTCAAGGAGGTGCGCAAGCGTGCCGGTGACGCCTTCCTGCTGCTGCCGGGCTGCGACGGACAGAACGCCATCCCCGCCTTTGACGATCTGGGCCACGGTGCTATGGTGGTGGATTACACCCTGCAATACGGCGGCGATGTGGATGCCGCCGTCAAGGAGATGAAAGCGTGGGTGACGGTGCTGTGACAACGGTTTATCTTGTGCGCCATGCCGAGGCGGAGGGCAACCTCTACCGCATTGCCCACGGCCAGTATAACGGCCTGATCACCGACCGGGGCTATCAGCAGCTCCATGTGCTGAAAAAGCGGTTTGACGACATCCATATCGACGCGGTGTACAGCAGCGACCTGTTCCGCGCCCGTACCACCGCCCGCGCGGTGTACGAGCCGAAGGGATTGGAGCTTCACTTGGAGCCCGCCTTCCGGGAGATCCACATGGGCTGCTGGGAGGGCCGCCCGTGGCAGGAGCTGAACACCGCCTACGAGGAGCAGATGTTTTACTTCAACCGTCAGCTGGACAAGTTCCATGTGGAGGACAGCGAGACGGCACAGCAGGTGCTGGATCGCTATATCCCCGCATTGAAGCGTGTGGCGGCGGAAAACGACGGCAAGACCATCGCCGTGTTCAGCCACGGCGCGGCCATGCGGATGGTGCTGGGCACGTTGAACGGCCTGCCGCTGTCCGAGGTAGGGGAGACGCCCCACGGCGACAACACCGCCGTGTCGCTGCTGGAGATCGACGGCGACGATATCCGGGTGGCCTATATGAACGACAACAGCCATCAGGTGGAGGCGGGGCTGTCCACCTTCGCCAAGCAG
This sequence comes from bacterium, assembly GCA_963640475.1. Taxonomy (GTDB): domain Bacteria; phylum Bacillota; class Clostridia; order Oscillospirales; family Oscillospiraceae; genus Vescimonas. The sequence goes on from CAVHYW010000013.1 coordinate 6,771, forward strand.
ACATGGTGGCGGGACAAGCGGATGATGAGCGGCGGCCAGTACTATAAGGACATGGACGATGCTACGGCGGTGCGCTTCGGCGTTCCGGCGGAGGGCAAGTGCATCGCCGTGTGGTTCGAGAATGAGCCGGTGGGCGCGGTGACGCTGCTGCCGGACAAGGCCGGCGACGCGGGCTGGATCGGCTATTACTATCTGGAGCCCACCATGCGGGGCCGTAACTACGGCATCTCGCCGCTGGGTCAGGCGGTGCAGTTCTATCGGGAGCGGGGCATCGACCGGCTGCGGCTGCGGTGTGTGGACGAGCAGACGAGAGGCTTTTTTGCCCATTACGGCTTCTACCCGCTGGAGGGCGACGTGATGGAGAAATATATCGGCTATGAGCCGCGGGAGATCGTATGGTAAAGGGAACGGAATTTTTGCCGGTGAGCCGGGACGAGATGATCGACCGGGGCTGGTACTACTATGACTTTCTGGTGGTGACGGCGGACGGCTATATCGACCATCCCAGCTTCGGCAGCGCCATTATCGCCCGTCTGCTGGAGAGCGAGGGCTACCGCGTGGCGGTGCTGGCCCAGCCGGACTGGCACGATGCCGAGGCCTTCCGCGCCATGGGCAAGCCCCGGTACGGCGTGCTGATCGGCGGCGGCAATCTGGACTCCATGGTGGCCCACTATACGGTGGCCAAGCGCCGCCGGACGCAGGACTTATACAGTCCCGGCGGCAAACTGGGCTTCCGGCCCGACCGCCCCACCATCGTTTACGCCAACCGGGCCAGGGAGGCATTCCCCGACACTCCCATCGTTATCGGTGGATTGGAGGCGTCGCTGCGGCGGTTTGCCCATTATGACTACTGGGACGACAAGGTGCGCCGCCCCATCCTGTTTGACGCGCCCGCCGACTTGCTGGTGTACGGCATGGGGGAGAGCGCCACGGTGGAGATCGCCCGCCGTCTGGCGGCGAAAACGCCGGTGGGCGACATTACCGACGTGCGGGGCACCGCCTGCATCGTCACCGATCCGGCGGTGTGCCGGTATCATGAGGTGACGTGCCCCTCCTTCGAGGAGGTGCGGGACGACAAGACCGCCTACGCCAAGGCCACCAAGGTGCAGTATGACGAGCACGACCCCATCCGGGGCAAGGCCATCTTGCAGCAGTGTCAGGGCCGCTGGCTGCTGGTGAATCCGCCCCAGCGTCCCCTGAACCGGCAGGCGCTGGACAGGCTCTATGACCTGCCCTTCACCCGCGAGGTGCATCCCATGTACACCGAGGGCATCCCCGCCATCGAGGAGGTACGGTTCTCCATCTGCCACAACCGGGGCTGCTTCGGCGGGTGCAATTTCTGTGCGCTGGCTTTCCATCAGGGGCGAATGGTCACCTCCCGCAGCATCGAGTCGGTGCTCTCGGAGGCGGAGCTGCTGACTCATGATCCCAAGTTCAAGGGCTATATCCACGATGTGGGCGGCCCCAGCGCTAACTTCCGCCACACCTCCTGCCACCAGCAGAAGGAACACGGCATGTGCAAGGGCAAATCCTGTCTGGCCCCGGAGCCCTGCAAGAATCTGGACGCCGACCACAGCGAGTATACGGAGCTATTGCAGCGGATGCGGAAGATCCCCGGCATCAAGAAGGTTTTCGTCCGCAGCGGCATCCGGTACGACTACATGTTACAGGATAAGAACAGGGACTTCTTCAAGGAGCTGGTGGACTATCACGTCAGCGGCCAGCTGAAGGTGGCGCCGGAGCACTGCGTCAGCGCGGTGCTGGACTATATGGGCAAGCCCCATTTCGATGTGTTCCTGAAGTTCTGGCGGCAGTACCAGAAGCTGAACGAGTCCGACGGGCGGGAGCAGTATCTGGTGCCATACCTCATGTCCTCTCACCCCGGCTGCACGCTGAACGACGCGGTGGAGCTGGCGGTGTTCCTCAAGCGCACCGGCCACCAGCCGGAGCAGGTGCAGGACTTCTATCCCACGCCGGGTATCATGTCCACCTGCATGTACTATACCGGCATCGACCCGCGGACGATGAAGCCGGTGTATGTGGCCCGCGATCCCCACGACAAGGCACTGCAGCGGGCGCTGCTGCAATGGGGCCGGGGCGACAAGCGCGCGCTGGTGATCGAGGCGCTGGAAAAGACGGAGCGCACCGATCTCATTAGCTTTACGCCGGAGTGCCTCATCCGTCCGGTGAAGGGGGAGAAGTACTTCGGTTTGAAGCCGGAGGAGCGGCAGCAGCCGCCCAAGAAGAAAAAGGACGGCCGTCCGCCCAAGCCGGAGGGCACCGTCCACCGGGGCCGCCGCGCCGACGGCCAGAAGGGGAAGATGTCCCCCAAGAAGAAGGCCGCCTTTGCCAAGCAGCGGGCGAAAAAGACGGATGGCGGCAGAAAGGACGGAAGCAAACGATGACAGGGGAACAGCGCCCGCAGCGGCGCTGTCCGGCCAAACGGCCGGGCTGTCATGTTATTTGGTCGAGGAGGTTTTATCATGAAGTACGAAAACAAAGAAGCGTTTGAAAAAGCCAACATGTTTGATACCGGCAGCGCCAACACGGCCTTCGCCCAATACTTTGTCGGGGATTCCTTTTTGCATCCGCTGACCGACCCGAAGGGCGGGCTGTTTGCCGCCAACGTGACCTTTGAGCCGGGCTGCCGCAACAACTGGCATATCCATCACGCGGACAAGGGCGGCGGTCAGCTGCTGCTGTGTACCGCCGGAGAGGGCTGGTATCAGGAGTTTGGCAAGCCCGCCGTCAGCCTGCATGAGGGCAGCGTGGTGATGATCCCCGCCGGAGTGAAGCACTGGCACGGTGCGAAAAAGGACAGCTGGTTCAGCCACATCGCCGTAGAGGTGCCCGGCGAGAATTGCAGCAACGAATGGTGTGAGCCGGTCACGGACGAGGAGTACGCCAAGCTGTAAGGGCGTCGGAGAAATCATTTGTGAGAAGTATTTCGGATAAGAAAATGACCGTCCTGCAGGACGGTCATTTTTTTATCGCTTACACCATGCGGCAGGCTTCGCAGTCGTCGCAGTCGGGGAACTGGTTCTTGTCGTAGGGGATATTGTTGCGGTCGTAGTAGTCCTTCACGGCGGACTTGATGGACTCCTCCGCCAGCACGCTGCAATGCAGCTTGTGGGCGGGCAGGCCGCCCAGCGCGTCCACCACCTGCTTGTTGGTGACGGCCAGAGCCTCGTCGATGGTCTTGCCCTTGATAAGCTCCGTGGCCATGGAGCTGGAGGCGATGGCGCTGCCGCAGCCGAAGGTCTCAAACTTCACGTCCTCGATGATGTCGCCGTTGATCTTCAGGTACATCTTCATGATGTCGCCGCATTTGGCGTTGCCCACCTCGCCCACGCCGTCGGCGTTGGGGATCTCGCCCACATTCCGGGGATTCATGAAGTGATCCATTACAATATCGGTATAAAGAGCCATGATAAGATCCTCCTTATTTTACATTATTGTTTGCTTACAGGATAAACTGCCGCTGGCCGGAGAGCAGCTCCTTCCACACGGGGGACATGCCCCGCAGGTACGCCACCACTTCGGGAATGACCTGCAGCATGTAGTTCACTTCCTCTTCGGTGTTCCACTCGCACAGGCTCAGGCGCAGGGAGCCGTGGGCTACCTCGTGGGGGCGGCCGATGGCAAGCAGTACATGGCTGGGATCCAGCGAACCGCTGGTGCAGGCGCTGCCGGAGCTGGCGCAAATGCCCTTGGCGTCCAGCAGGAGCAGCAGGCTCTCGCCCTCGATGCCCTCGAAGCAGAAGTTCACGTTGCCGGGCAGCCGGTGGACGGGGTCGCCGTTGACGGCGGAATGGGGGATCTGGGAAAGTCCGGCGATCAGCTTGTCCCGCAGGGCGGACACCTTGGCGGCGTTCTCGTCGATGTGGTCGCAGGCTTCTTTCAGCGCGGCGGCCATGGACACGATGCCGGGGATGTTCTCCGTACCGGCCCGCTTGCCACGCTCCTGTGCGCCGCCCTCGATGATATTGGTGAGGGGGATGCCCTGACGGGCGTACAGCACGCCCACGCCCTTGGAACCGTGGAACTTGTGGGCGGAGAGGGACAGCATGTCGATGTTCTGGGCCTTCACGTCAATGTGGAGGTGGCCCGCCGCCTGCACCGCGTCGGTGTGGAACAGGACGCCCTTTTCCCGGCACACCGCGCCGATCTCCGGGATGGGCAGGACGGAGCCGATCTCGTTGTTGGCGTACATGATGGTGACCAGACAGGTATCCTCCCGGATGGCGTCGGCCACCTGCGCCGCCGTGACGGTGCCGGTGGGGCCAACGTCCAGCAGCTGTACCTCAAAGCCTTCTTTTTCCAGCTTTTTCAGGGTGTGCAGCACGGCGTGGTGCTCGAAGGCAGTGGAGATGATGTGCTTTTTGCCCTTCCGCTCACCGATACGGGCGGCGGAAACGATGGCCTGATTGTCGGCCTCGCTGCCGCCGGAGGTAAAGGTGATCTCGCGGGGCTGACAGCCCAGACATGCGGCCACGGTCTCGCGGGCGTGCATCAGGGCCTCCGCCGCCTGCTGCCCCGTGGTGTGCAGGCTGGAGGGATTTCCGTAATAGGTCTCCATATAGGGCAGCATCGCGTCGATGGCCGTGCGGCTCATTTTGGTGGTGGCCGCGTTATCTGCATAGATCTGCATGGCGTTCCTCCTGATATATAATGTGGGGTCGGCGTTTGCCTACTTATCTTGTGGGTTGATTTGATGATAGCATGTTTTACCCACCATGTCAATAGGCGATTGGAAGAAAAAAGGAAATGGCAGGCGCCATTTCCTTTTTCTTGCGATCCGATGTGTAACAGGCCGGTCATTGCAGCAGCAGAAGGCTGAACACCAGCGTGAACAGGGCCACCGTTTCGATAATACCGATGACGATGAAGTAGTTGGCCGTGCCTTTTCCGGTCTCGCCCAGCGCGTCGGCGGAGGCGGCGGCCACCTTGCCCTGAAAGAAGGCGGACAGGCCGATGGCAAGGCCCGCGAAGATGCCGGTGAACATGGCCAGCGCCGCGTCACAGCCGCCCTCCACGGCGCTGCGGATGAAGTTCATCAGCAGGAAGCCATAGATGGTCTGGGTCAGCGGTGCGCCGGAGAAGGCCACCATGATGAAGGGAGCGGGCTTGCCGTTGGCGTAGCACTTTTTCCACGCGCCCACAGAAGCCTGAGCGGCAAAGCCGGAACCGAATGCGGAGCCCATGGCGGACAGGCCCAGAGCGCAAGCCATACCAATAAATTCGATACTCATAATTGATCTCCTATTCGTTTATTTCTTGATTTTATCACGTTTTTTAAAGGGATCGTAGGCAATACCGGCCCACTCCATACCCAACTGACCGGAAAACTCCAGCAGGTTCAGCCGCACGCCGTGCACCACCACGGACAGCAGGCCCATGACGATGTTCAGCCCGTGACCAATCAGCAGGATCAGGATGGCGGCGACCACCAGCGGGCCCTTGAAGCCGAAGGCCATGTTGTTGAAGCTCTGGGCGATGGCCAGAGACGCCATGCCCACGGCAAACAGCCGGATATAGCTCATGATGTTGCCGAAGGCGCTGATGGTGTTCAGGAACACCGTGAAGGCATTGCCGAGACCCGCCTTCAATCCCTGCGCAAAGGTCTTGTCCGGGGCCATGCCGCCGAAGCACACCACCAGCAGGAAGCCCGCAATGACCACGCAGGCCACGGGGATCAGGTTTACCTGCTGACCGATGACCAGATACAGCACCACGAAATACAGCGCGTCGATGGCGGCCAGCCAGCCCAGATCGGCCACCCAGCTGAGGTCTTTCTCCTTCAGCTTGCGGCGGATGTTCATGACGCAGGCCAACGACAGCTGCACCGTACCCAGAATGAAGCAGAACTTCATGATGGAGTTCTGCTGGGTGGTGGTGGAAACATCGAAGTACGCCGGGTAGTTGGCAAAGGTGGGAATCACCAGCCGTTTCAGGAAGGGTACCTGCATGGCCTGCTCCAGACCGAACCATGTGCCGGTCAGCGCACCCCATATGATGGTGGCGATGGACAACACCCACAGAAGCTGCACGGCGGTGGAGGCCTTCTTATTCTTCACCGTCAGCGCCAGCGCCGCCAGCAGGAACAGGCAACCGTATCCGGCGTCGCCGATGATCATGGCGAAGAACAGGGTAAAGAACCCCAGGAACCAGAAGGAAATGTCGTACTCCCGATAGCCGGGAACGGTGCCCAGAATGTCGAACACCGGGATCATCAGACGGGTGACCTTGTTGTACTTCACCTTGGTGGGTACCTTGTCGTCATCAGCCGCCGGGTCTTCCATGGCCCACGCCCAGTGGGCCTCGGCGGCGGCCTTTTTGAAGCCGTCTACCTCCACCGCCGGGAGATAACCGCTGAGCCACACCAGCCCGTCCTGACTCTGGGACGTATTGCTGACGGCGGAGTATTCGGCGGCGTTCTGTGTCTTGAGCAACTGGTCATGGATGCTGGGCAGGTGGGCCGCCGCTTGGGTCAGGAAGGTCTCGCAGTCCGCAAGGCCCTGTGCGCAGTCCTGCTGCTCCTGCTCCAGCTCGTCCAGTCCCTTTTCGGGGATGGGGAACTCCGTGGCAGCGTATCCGGCGGGCAATGGCGCGAAGGCCGCCAGCGTGGGCATCTTGCCCACCGGAGCCAGCCGCACGAAGCGGATGTCCGGGTCGGACTCCAGCGCGGCCATGGTCTTTTTATCGGTGCGGTAAATGTGGATATCCCAGCCCTGTTCTTTCAATTCCCGCAGCTCCGCCGGAGCGAACCGGCCCCATTCGGCCAGTTTTTCCGCCGCCGCGTGAGCGGATGTCTGCTGCTCCAGCAGCGCCTTTTTGCGTGCCATGCAGTCGGACAGCTGCTGATAGAAGGTTTCAAACTCGCTGTCGGACAGCACCGTCGTTTCCTGCGGGGCCTTGGGATACTCCTGCAGCGTCATTGCCATGCGGGACAGCTGGGCGAAGCGCTCCAGATGCCGCTGGTTGGCGCTGGCCTTCTCCGCGAAGTGGACGATGCCCAGCTCACGGAGCTTATCCAGCAGGGCGGTTTTTTCCGAGGCGGCCGCCACGATATGGACGACCTTCATTTTTTCGATCATCGGCCCACCTCCTGCAGCTTCTTCTTGGCGATCTTGCCCCGCACCACGGCGGAGGTCTGCTGGTCGCCCAGATAGATGCCGATGACCCGGATATTCTCCTTGGCCTCGGGGATCTTCACCTTTTCAAACAGGTTTACCCGCTGGGCCGTGGCACGCAGCTCCTGCTCCAGCAGCTCCACCTGACGGCGCAGCGTCTTTTCCAGCGCGTCCAGCCGTGCGATCTCCCGCAGGCGCACTGCCGCGGTATCTACCCACAGGGGATAGTCCGCCACGTCGTACTGGATGTCCTCGAAGCTCAGCTCCTGAAACACCGGCACGACCACGCCGGCGATGTTCTGCTCGCCGCATACCACATGCTTGGGGCGGATGAGGGTCTCCAGACGCTTTTCCGCCGGGAAGCTGTCGTTTTCCGCAAAGACGGCCACCCAGTCGTCAAGACCTGCCACGGCGGCCTGACGCTCCCGCGCCACCTGCTCCAGCTGCGCGGTGACCTGCATCACCACGGATTGCAGCTGCTGCTTCTTCAATTGCAGCGTGGGGAGATACCGCTGGAACTGCTTCAGGCGGTCCTTCTGCACCTTTAATTCGTTTTTTGTCAGCTTGACAGCCATAGGCGCCTCCTTACTCCGCAGCGGCGCCCTTGGGCCATCTCTCCTGAATGAGACTGGATTTCAGGCCCGTCTCATTGGGCTCGAAGCATTCGGCAAGGATCTCCCAGCCCAGATCCAGCGCCTCCTCCAGCGGGATGTTCACGCTCAGATCCATCAGCTTCGTCTCAAAGAGGTGGCCGTATTTCAGCAGCTTTTCGTCCCACTCGGACATCATGAAGCCCATGGACTTCTTCTCGAGGCTCTCCTTATAGGCGCTGTACAGGCGGATCATGCCGTCCATCAGGGCCCGGTGGTCGCTTCTGGTCTTGCCGTTGACGTTCTGCTTCAGGCGGGACAGGGAGCCGAAGGGCTCGATGTGGCCGTTTTTCAGGTAATACTGGCCCTCGGTGATATAGCCGGTGTTGTCGGGAACGGGGTGGGTCACATCGTCGCCGGGCATGGTGGTCACGCCCAGAATGGTGATGGAGCCCGCGTCGCCGAAGTCCACGGCCTTTTCATAGCGGGCCGCAAGGCAGCTGTACAGGTCGCCGGGGTAGCCGCGGTTGGAGGGCACCTGCTCCATGGTGATGGCCATTTCCTTCTGGGCGTCGGCGTAGTTGGTCATATCCGTCAGCAGCACCAGCACACGCTTTCCGGCCAGAGCGAACTGCTCCGCCACGGCCAGCGCCATATCCGGCACCAGCGTACATTCCACGGTGGGGTCGGAGGCGGTGTGAATGAACATCACCGTGCGGCCCATAGCGCCGCTCTTCTCCAGCGTGTCCCGGAAATAGAGATAGTCGTCGTATTTCAGGCCCATGCCGCCCAGCACGATCACGTCCACCTGTGCCTGCATGGCGATGCGGGACAGCAGCTGGTTATAGGGCTCGCCGGACACGGAGAAGATGGGCAGCTTCTGGCTCTCCACCAGCGTGTTGAACACGTCGATCATGGGGATGCCGGTGCGGATCATCTTGTTGGGGACGATACGCTTGGAGGGGTTCACGGAGGGGCCGCCAATGGGAATCATGTTCTCCGTCAGGGCCGGGCCGTTGTCACGGGGAACGCCCGCGCCGTCAAAGACGCGGCCCAGCAGGTAGTCGGAGAAGGACACCATCATGGGGCGGCCCAGAAAACGGACGGGATCCGTGGTGCTGACGCCCTGCGTGCCGCTGAACACCTGCAAGGTCACCAGATCCCTGTCCAGCTTGATGACGTTGGCGTAGCTGTCGCCCACCAGTGCCAGATCGCCGTTACGGACACCGGAAGCCCGGACGGTCACCACGTTGCCCACGATGGATTCGATTTTCGTATAAACTTTCTGCATATTGACTCACCTCTCAAAGCACTGCCTTGCTCAGGTAAAAGTCCTTGAGCCGTTTTTCCTGCGCCTCGAACTCCGGCGTTTGGAACTCGGTGTTGTGCCAGTCCAGAAACTCCTGCCGGAGCTGGTTGAAGAAGGCGCGGATCTCTTTCTTATCGTTGAGCTTGAAATTGCAGGTCAGTACATCGTATAGCACGTCGAACTCATGGCGCTGGCGGTTGGGGCCGCAGGCCGCGTCGATGGGATCAAAGGAGTTCTGCTGGAGATACACCGCGTCCAGCAGCTCGCCCTTTTGATACACGATATAATCCTCGGCGGAGGTGCCCTCCTCGCCGATGACCTTCATCATCTGGTTGATCTCGTTGCTGCGCTTGAGGATGGCGCGGGCCTGATCCACCCGCTCCATATCCACCACGCCCTGATACTTGCTCCAGGAGTCGATGGGGTGGATGGCGGGGTATTTGCGGGCGTCGGAGCGCTCGCGGGACAGGCCGTGGAACGCGCCCACCACCTTCAGCGTGGCCTGTGTCACAGGCTCCTCAAAGTTGCCGCCGGCGGGGGACACGGTGCCGCCGATGGTGACGGAGGCCACCTTGCCGTCCTTCAGCCGTACCTTACCGGCGCGCTCGTAGAAGGCGGCGATGACGGATTCCAGATAGGCGGGGAACGCCTCCTCGCCGGGGATCTCCTCCAGACGACCGCTCATTTCACGCATGGCCTGTGCCCAGCGGCTGGTGGAGTCTGCCAGCAGCAGCACGTCCAGCCCCATCTGGCGGTAATACTCCGCCATGGTGACGGCGGTGTACACCGACGCTTCACGGGCAGCCACCGGCATGGAGGAGGTGTTGCAGATGATGATGGTGCGCTCCATCAGGGAGCGTCCGGTACGGGGGTCGGTCAGCTCGGGGAACTCCGTCAGCACCTCCACCACCTCGCCGGCGCGTTCGCCGCAGGCGGCCACGATCACGATGTCCACATCGGCGTTCTTGGCCTCCATATGCTGCAGCACCGTCTTGCCCGCGCCGAAGGGGCCGGGCACGCAGAAGGTGCCGCCCTTGGCCACCGGCAGGAAGGTATCCACGCAGCGCAGCTGGGTCACCAGCGTCTCGTCGGGGCGCAGACGCTCCTCATAGCAGCGGATGGGCTGCTTCACGGGCCAGGAGAACACCATGGTCAGCTCCTGCTCCTCGCCTTGCTCGTTTTCCACCACCGCCACGGTGTCCCGGACGTTATACACGCCCTTCTCCCGGACGGACTTCACCTTCCACTCGCCCTTCAGACCGAAGGGCACCATGATAAGGTGGGTGAACAGGCCCTCCGGCACGCTGCCCACCGCGTCGCCTGCGGTGACGGTGTCGCCGGGCTTTACCCGCGGGGTGAACTCCCAGTCCTTATTGGGGATGGGATCCAGATATACACCCCGCTCCAGGAAGTAGCCGCACTTTTCGGCCAGCTCCGGCAGAGGGTTCTGCAGGCCGTCGAATACCTGGGTCAGCAGGCCGGGGCCAAGCTCCACGCTCATCAGCTCGCCGGAAAGCTCCACCTTGTCGCCCACCTGGATGCCGTTGGTCATTTCATAGATCTGCATACTGGCCGTGTCGCCGGTGACGCGGATGACCTCGCCCTTCAGGCGGTCATCCCCCACCAGCACATAGCCTACTTCATTTTTACGCACGGAGCCGGAAAAGCTGGCGGACACCAGATTCCCATTCACTCCGGTCACATATCCTGTCACTTTGTCCATTTTGATTCTCCTGTTTTATGATAGGCTGGCGACCTGCTGGCGGATGTTGGCCATCAGACCGTCAAAGGCCCGCTTGCCGGTCTCATACCGGAAGCCCTGCTGCCGTTCCAGCAGCCGCAGCTTCATGGCGTAGCCGTACAGGGCGTGGTCATCGAAATTGTGCAGGCCGACCATATCGTCCAGACGGCGAAATTCCAGCTCCAGCAAAAGCCGCTCGCCCTCCAGCGGGTTTTCGGCGTTCACCGCCGCCGTCACCGTCTGCACGATGGCGGCGTCCCGGTCGGCGGGGATGGGGCAGGGACGGCCCAGCTTTACGCTGCGCTGATAAGTCAGCTCACGGGACAACGCCTTGTAAAAGACGGCCCATTCCGACAGCAGCGGGCCCTTGTCCGATTCCACCGTCAGCGTCTCCAGCGTTTGATAAACTCCGCCGCTTACCGCTGTTTTGCACATGGCGAGGAACGCGGTGTAGTCCATGGGCGGCGCGCCCTGTGTTTTCAGCATGGGCAGGCTGGAGATCAGATAGTAATAGGAAGCCACAGCGGCACCCCCTTACAGGCGCGTGTCCCGGAAGAAGGGCATCAGCATGTCCGCGATCTCTTGCTCCGAGCAGTCGAAGTAGCCGGAGCCGTCCTTGGCGGCCAGACGGAAGCCTGCGCCCACCTTTTTGGAGGGGCGGATCTCAAGACCGGCCTTCAACTCCTGAGCCAGTTCCTGACGGATGCCATCCGTCACCTGACCGACCTCCACGGCATAGGCGGAGACGTCCTCGCCCTGCAGGGCGGCCTGAATGAGCTTTGCCAGCGCCTGCTGATCCAGCGCCTTGCCCACATCGGCGGCCAAGAGCTTTTCAAACTCCTTCTGGACCTCCTGACGGAAGGCCAGCACCGCGTCCCGCTTGGCCTGTTCGGCGTTCAGCTGGGCGCTGCTTTTGAACACCTCGATCTCCGCCTTGGCGTCACTGTGCAGCTTGTCCGCTTCCGCCTTCGCGTCGGCCACGATGGCGGCCGCCTGCTTCCGGGCGTCGGACAGAATGGCCGCGGCCTCCTGATTGGCGCTGTCGATGCCGTCCTTTTTGATGGAAGAAACAAGATCCTGAATCTGAAGTTCCATACTATTCACCTTCTTATTTGAATTTTACAGTTATTCCTATTATTGCCAACTATTATATAATACGGATCTTGCAATTTGCAATGTCTTTTACAGAATATTCTATTTAAATTGCTAATGTTACCTTTTTCAACACGGGAAAAGAAGAATGTCAGATATCTTACCTGTACCATGCCTGTATTTTAGCAGGTTCTGTGGGCGGATGCCATGGTCAAAATGCGGTATTTGTCCAAATTTCAGCAGAAGTTATGGACGGGTACCACAGGCAACACGAGCCGAGTATACAAATTTGCGCGAAAGGGCATGCCTGTGCGAAAAGTGCCGTCCCATCGGGACGGCACTTTGGCCGCTTTGTCAGCAGGGTGTTTTAGATTTTCAGTGCCGCTTCCAGCGCGTCGCCGGTGGCCAGCACCGCGTTGCCGGGGGCCTTGGCGGCCTCGCCGATCACCAGCACCTGACCGGCCACCTTTTCGGCGGTCTCCTTCAGGGCGGTGTTGGAGCGGGAGCCCATGGCCAGCACAATATTGTCATAGCCCCGCAGGGAACCGGTGGAGCCGTCCGCCAGCGCGTAGTCCACGCCGTCGGTATAGAACTGGGTCACCTTGGCGCCGGGACGCAGCAGGACATGATTCTCCTCGAAGTTCTCGAACATATAGCGGCGGTTCTCCGGCGTTACGTCGGCGGCGATAACGTCCTTCATTTCGATGACCGCCACCTGATGGCCGCGCTCGGCCAGATACTCGGCGGCCTCGCAGCCCACCATGCCGCCGCCTACCACCAGAACGCTCTTGCCCATCTGGGCCTTGCCGTCCAGCATGTCCTGCGCGGTCACATAGCCGCAGTCGGAAAGGCCGGGGATAGGCAGGATCAGGGGCGTGGAGCCGGTAGCCAGAATGATGGCGTTGGGGGCGAGAGAGCGCAGCAGCATCTCGTCGGCCTCCACACCGCAGCGCAGGTCCACGCCTGCCTGCTGGCACTTGACGATCATAGAGCGGATGGCTTCCGTCAGCTGGCCCTTGCCGGTGGGATAGGCGGCGATACGGAAGTTGCCGCCCAGCTCGCTGGACTTCTCCACCAGCGTTACCTGATGGCCGCGGACGGCACAGGCCCACGCGGCGTACAGGCCGCCGGGGCCGCCGCCCACTACGGTGACGCGTTTTTTCTCCGGGGCGGGGGACAGCTCACACTCACGGCCCACGCAGGGATTCACCGCGCAGGTGATGGGCTTACCGGCAAACATATTGGGCACGCAGCCAAGCAGACAGCCGATGCAGGGAGAGAGCGTCTCCAGCTGGCCGTTCCGTGCCTTGACAGGCAGCTCCGGATCGGCGATGCTCTGGCGGCCGAAGGCGATCAGGTCGGCACGGCCCTGCTTCACCAGCAGCTCGGCGTACTGGGGCTCGGTGAACCGGCCCACGGCGATAACGGGCACGGAAACCGCCCGCTTGAGCTCCGTCACCAGATCGGCGTTGAAGCCGCCGTGGGTGACGCCGGGGGCCCACATGAACTCGTCATGCAGGTGGACGGCGCGGGTCACATGCAGGGCGTCCACGCCGCATTCCTGCTCCAGATAGGCCGCCACCGCCGCCGCATCCTGTACGCTCTGGCCGCCCTCCACCTCGTCGCAGGCGTTGATGCGGCACAGGATGGGCAGGTTGCCGCCGGTCTTGCGGCGGATATTCTCAATGATGAGCCGGGGCAGACGCATGCGGTTCTCAAAGCAGCCGCCGAACTCGTCGGTGCGGTTGTTGGTGCGCTGGGAGATGAAGGTGCTGACCAGATACCCGTGGGCGCAGTGTACCTCCACCATGTCGATACCGGCCTGCTGGGCGCGGCGCGCCGCGTCGCCGTAGCACTCGATGATGCGGTAGACCTCCTCGTTGGAGACGGCCTCCGGGATCTCACGGCCTGCCGAGGCGGGCATGGCGCTGGCGGCCTTCAGGGGATAGCCCGTCAGAGCGGAGTTGCCCTCCGGGCCTGCGTGCTGTAACTGGATGGACACCTTGGCGCCGTAGGCGTGACAGGCGTCCGCCACCCGGCGGAAGCTTTCCACCGTGTCGTCAGAGAACAGGCAGGGCTTCCGGGGGCCGCCCTTGGCCTCACGGTACACCACCGTGGACTCGATGGTGATGAGGCCAAAGCCGCCCTTGGCCCGGGCCTGATAGTAGGAGAGGGAACGCTCGCTGAGACTGCCGTCGGTGTTGGCAAGGTTGTTGCCCATAGGGGGCACCACAAAGCGGTTGGGAACCGTCACCGTGCCGATCTGCACGGGAGAAAACATGGTCGGGAATTTCATCGTCGCACCTCACTTCCTCGTTGTCAGGAGAAGAACTTCTCCAGCACTTCCTGGGCGGGCATATCCTTGCCGGTGAACAGCTTGAAGGCCGCCACGCCCTGCCACAGCAGCATGCCGATGCCGCCCACGGCGGCCTTGCAGCCCGCCGCCTTGGCCTCCTGGATCATGCGGGTCTCGCGGGGGTTGTATACCGTGTCCGCCACCACCAGATCGGCGCGGAACAGGGAGGGGTCGATCAAGGTCTCGCCGTCCAGCGGCTTCATGCCCACCTTGGTGGCGTTTACCAGAATGTCGCAGCCCTTCACCGCTTCGGCCAGCGCAGCGCTGTCCTCCAGCGGCGTAATGGACGCCTTGCAGCCGGGAACGGCCTGTGCCAGCTTTTCCACAGTGTGCTGGCCGTTGGCGTAAAACTCGTCGTCGCGGTTGAAAATGGCGATCTCCGCCGCACCGTCCAGCGCCGCCTGCACGCAGATAGCGGTGGCCGCGCCGCCTGCGCCCAGCACCACCAGACGCTGGCCCTTCACCTCGATGCCGTGTTCATGGAGGTTGCGGACGAAGCCCACGCCGTCGGTGTTGTGACCAGTCAGCTTGCCGTCCTCGCTGACGGTGACGGTGTTGCACGCGCCGATCAGCCGTGCGGCGGGGGACAGCTCGTCCAGATAGGCCGCCACGGCGGTCTTGCAGGGCATGGTGATGTTGAAGCCGCCCACGCACAGTGTTTTCAGGGCCTGCACGCCCGACTCGGTCTGCTCCAGAGGAATGTTGAAGGCCAGATACGCGGCGTCGATGCCAGTGCGCTGGAAGCTGTAATTATACATGGCGGGGGAGCCGGAGTGCCCCACGGGAGAGCCGATCAGGCAAAAGAGCTTGGTGTGTCCGGAAATTCTGCTTTCCATAGTGTCATCCTCCTATATATCGTCGATGTTGTGTTACTTTTCCAGAACCTCGGGCCATGCCTGCGCCAGAACGGCGCGGGTGGCGTCGAAGTTGGCCTTGGCCGCGGCGGCGACGCCGGTGGCGAGAATTTCATCGCTGATGACCTCCACGCCCATGACGGCGGGCTGGATGCCCTTGTCCCGCAGCATCTTCACAAAACCGGCGGTATCGCCGTAGCCGGTGCCGGGCAGCATGCGGTCGTGCATGGACTCGTCCCGGAGAATACTCTTGGCGTAAGGGTGAGCCTGCACGTCGTTGATCTGCACGGCCACCACCTTCTCGGCGGGAATGTCCGCCAGCAGTGCGGGATCGTAGCTCTGACCGGCCCGTACCCAGTGCCAGGAGTCCAGAATCAGCTTGGCGTTGTCGCAGCCGGAGGCCTTTACCACGGCCCAAGCCTTCTTGATGTCGGGCAGACCGCTGTAAGGCATAGGCTCCACGCCGATGGTGTACTTACCGGCGCGATGGCACAGCTCACGCAGCTTCTGGGCGGTGTGCTCCACGGAGTAGTTCTCCATCAACCCGCAGTTGATGTGGTTCACGCCGAACAGCTCACACATATGGAAGCACATCTGCTCCTTGTACTTCTGCTCATAGGAGCGGTGCTCCTCCGCCCACTGGACGATGTACTCCACCTCGGTGACCTTCATGCCGTACTTGTCCAGAATGGCCAGAATGTCGGCGTCGAACAGGCCCTCATTCAGGGCGTCCACATAGGTCTCCGCCCGCAGGCCGATGCCCTCGAAGCCTGCTTCCTTGGCGGCGGATACGCGCTCCTCAAAGGTGCACTGGTCGCCCAGCGTCCAAGAGCTGATAGTGATGGGATACTTCTGAGACATGGTAGCTTCCTCCTTAAATCCTATTTTATGTTGTGTGTTATTTTCCGTTGACCTGCCGCAGCACGGCGCGGCAGACTTCTTCAATGGTCAGGTCTGAGGTATCGACGGTCACGTCGGCGGCCGCCTCGTAGGCGCTGCGGCGCTGGGCCATCAGGGCGGCGATGTCCGTCACGTTTTTCCTGCCTTGCAGCAGGGGCCGCTCGTTGCTGTCTTTGACCCGCTCCAGAATCACCTCCGGACGGGCGGTCAGCAGCACCACCGTGCCGCAGCGGCGCATGGCGGCTACATTTTCCTGCCGCATGGCCACCCCGCCGCCGCAGGAGACGAGACAGGCGTTCTCAGCGGCCAGTCCTTCCAGCAGCGTCGTTTCGCACCGGCGGAAGTGGCTCTCGCCCTTTTGGGCGAAGATCTCCGGGATGGTCATGTCCTCGTTCCGGGCGATCTGCTCGTCCATCTCGATGACCGGTAATTCCAGCATCCGGCCAAGGGTGGCGGAGACGGAGGTCTTGCCAGCACCCATGAAGCCGATAAAGAACAGTGTTTTCATGTTATTTCACCTGCGCGGCACGCTCACGCTTCTGGCAGATGTTCAGGTACACCGCCAGCAGGATGCCCACCAGCGTCACCGCCATGTTGAACAGCACCACCAGCCGGGGGCCGTTGGCACCGCCCACACGGGTCAGCACACCGGCCACGCTGATGACGATGTAGTTGGCCACGCTGGAGGAGATCATGACGATGGAGGTGATGACGCCCCGGTTCCTGGGGAACATCTCATTGGCTACCGCCGTCACCAGCTGCAGGACGCCGCCTGCCGCGAAGAAGCCCAGCAGGAAGCCGCCCGCCAGACATATGACCGGCTTCTGGATGAAGTAGATGGCGGCCAGCGTCGCCAGCGCCACGCAGGGGTAGATCACCAGAATCTTGGCGGGCTCCACGTTCCGCTTCAGCAGCGCCGCGCTGACGAACAGCGCCACCACGATGCCCGCGGAATAGAAGGACTGGATCTTGCTGGGGTCGGCCAGACCGTACAGCGTACCAAGCTCCTGATTGCAGTTCATCCACAGCATGAAGGTGGTGGAGGTGGTGAAGCCCAGACACACCAGCACGATAGCTGCGGGGGTGAAGTGCATCTTCTCCTTCTTCTGGCCCTTGACCTTCACCACCTTTTCAAAGGGCGGGAAGGGCAGGAACGCCAGCAGGATGCCGTCAGCGATGATGATGACCGCCGTGGCGATGAAGATGGTGCGGAAGGGCAGGGCGTGAGCCGCCACAAAGCCGATGGCAAAGGGCAGCAGGAACTGGGCGATGGAGATGGACAGCTTGGTGAAGATGTTGGCGATGGTGCCCTTCTCCTTGAAGATCTCCATGCAGGAGGGGGTGATGCTGGTGTCAAGGAAGGAGTTTGCCATACCGCTGACCACCGCCAGTGCATAGCCCACATACAGGTTGGGGGCAAAGGTGATGCCCAGCAGGAAGATGGCATACAGTCCGCAGCCGATCAGGGCGGAGAGCCGCCGCCCCAGCCGGTCGCTGAGGGGCCCGGCCACCGGGAAGGCCACAAGACGGCCCAGTCCGATGGCGGCGATGACCGCCACTACGCCGGAAACGTCATAGCTGCCGTCAGCCAGCGTCGATGCGCCCCACAGGGCGGCGAAGTTCTGCTTGTACTGTCCCATAATGGTGGCTGCCACGCCCAGAACGAAATAGGTGATGTACAGGGCCAGCGCCGTGGGATAGTATTTGCGGGATTCCACAGTCTGGTTCATAGTGATGTTCCTTTCTCTTCTCTTTTTATTGTCAGGCGTACAGAAGCGCCCGTATCTCCTCAATGGGCATTTCCCGTCCGCTGTACAGCCGGAAGGCCTCCGCGCCCTGACACAGCAGCATGCCCAGTCCGTCGCAGGTCTTGCACCCGGCGGCTCTGGCGTCCCGTAGGAGCCTTGTCTCCGGCGGGGCGTACACCACGTCCGTCACCATCAGTTCGGGGCGGAAGCAGCTCCGGTCGGTGATGACGCTGCGCTCCACATCCGGGGCCATGCCCACCCGCGTGGCGTTGGAGAGGATGTCGCAGCGGCGGATGGTCTTGTAAAGGTCCCGTCCGTCATCCAGGTCGTGGAGGGAGAGGGCGCATTCCGGCGCGGCCTTAGCGATGTTTTGCAGCGTCTGCTCCACACGGGGCCAGAACTCGTCCTTCCGGTTGAACACCGCGATCTCCGCCGCGCCCTCCAGCGCCGCCTGACCGGCGATGGCCGAGGCGGCTCCGCCGCCGCCCAGCAGCACGATGCGCTTACCCTTTACCTCCACGCCGCTGCGGCGGAGGTTCTGGGTGTAGCCCATGCCGTCGGTGTTGTACCCGGTCAGAACGCCGCCGTCGTTGACGATAACGTTCACCGCGCCGATGGCCTGCGCCTCCGGCGACAGCCTGTCCAGATACGGGATCACCGCGCTCTTGCAGGGCATGGTCACGTTGGCGCCCCGCATATGCAGTGTGCGGACGGCCTGTACCGCCGCGCCTGTCTGTTCCAGCGTCACATTGAAGGCCAGATACGCCCAGTCGAGACCGTATTTGGCGAAGCAGTGGTTATACATGGCAGGGGACTTGGAGTGCTCCACCGGAGTACCCATCAGCCCCAGCATGACAGTGGTTCCTGAGAGATGCATGCTTGATGCCTCCTTTTTGCCGCCGCTTGCGCCGCGGCTTTTGTTGTCTGGCTCCACTGTACCGCAATGACAAAGAATTAACAAATCAATTTTTTCCATAAAAACCATAGATTTCTTTTATAGTTTGTTGTATACTTAGTGCAAAGAAACGGAGGAACGACGATATGAATTTGTTGCATTTGCGGTACTTTGTAGAATTGGCCCATACCCAGCACTATACCCACGCGGCGGAGCAGCTGTGCATCACGCAGCCCAGCCTGAGCCACGCCATCGCCCAGATGGAGGGCGAATTGGGGGTGCCCCTGTTTGAAAAGCGGGGCCGGAACGTGGCGCTGACCCATTTCGGAGAGCAGTTCCTGACCTGCGCCCAGCAGACGCTGGCCACACTGGATGAGGGTGTGGACGCCCTGCGCCGGGTGGGCAGCGGCGAGGGTGTGATCCGTCTGGGCCTGCTGCGAACGCTGGGCGTGGATTTCGTGCCGGGGCTGGCCTCCCGCTTTCTGGCGGCCAATCCGGAGAAGAACATCCGCTTCACCTTCCATACCGGCGTTACCAGCCAGCTTCTGGAGGGCCTGCTGGCCCACCAGTACGATCTGGTGTTCTCCTCGCGGCCCGCGCCGGAGATGGGCCTGACCTCCATCCCTGTGGAGCAGCAGGATCTGGTGCTGATCGTCCCCCGGAACCATCCGCTGGCCCGGCTGCACACAGTGGACCTGGCCGACACGCTGCCCTATCCGCAGGTCTATTTCAGCAAGGGCAGCGGTCTGCGGGACGTGATCGACGGGCTTTTCGACCAGATCGGCGGGCAGCCCCATATCGCCTATGAGACGGAGGAGGATCAGGTGATCGCCGGACTGGTGGCCCATGGCTTCGGTATCGCCGTGGTGCCCTATATGGAGATGCTGCTGCGGCTGGAGGTGAAGATCATCCAGATCGTCCGCCCGGTGTGGGAGCGGAACTTCTACATGGTCAGCGACGACCGGGCCTTCCAGTCTCCGGCGGTGCGGCACTTCCGGCAGTTTATTCTGGACGGCACGTCATTGTAAACCTGCCCAATAACGCGGCGGAGTATTTGAATACATAGACGCACTCTATCATTTCTATTGAAAATTTGCATGAAAAATCCGGCTGTTTTTGCAAGGAAACAGCCGGATTTTGTCATTATTTTCAAGCTTTTGGAAGATTTTTCCTTACAAAATAAGAAAAACTGCGGCAATGCGATGCCGCTGTTATATACGGCAGCTAAGTTTCTGTTAAAACCACTACTTATGAAAATGACACTTTTACAAGCGTTGCTTAACAATATTTTGGCTATTTTTCCATCTGGCGCGGCGGAAAAATGGGTGTATAATTATCCATAAAATTTAAAAGCCGCAAAAGGCGGCAGAAGGGAGAACCGCATGCAGCAGATCACACAACTCAAGAAGGTGCTGGTAGCCAACCGCGGCGAGATCGCGGTGCGCATTTTCCGCGCCTGCTACGATCTGGGACTCCACACCGTAGCCATCTATTCCAACGAAGATACCTATTCGCTGTTCCGCACCAAGGCGGACGAAGCCTATCTGGTGGGCGAGAAAAAGTCCCCGCTGGGCGCGTATCTGGATATTCCCGGCATCATCGGCCTTGCCAAGCGCCGGGGCGTCACCGCCATCCACCCCGGCTACGGCTTCCTGTCCGAGAATGCCGACTTCGCCCGTGCCTGCGAGGATAACGGCATCCTGTTCGTGGGCCCGTCCTCCGATGTGCTGGCTAAGATGGGCGACAAGCTCAGCGCCAAGGAGATCGCCGTCCAGTGCGGCGTGCCCATCATCCCCGGCTGCACTGAGCCCCTGAAGGACGCCGACGACGCGCTGGAGAAGGCCGTCAGCTTCGGCTTTCCCATCATCCTGAAAGCGGCTGCCGGCGGCGGCGGCCGCGGCATGCGCCGCTGCGACAAGCCCGAGGAGGTCAAGACCGCCTATGAGCTGGTCCACAGCGAGGCGGAGAAGTCCTTCGGCTGCGGCGATATCTTCATCGAGAAGTATCTGGTGGAGCCCAAGCACATCGAGGTGCAGATTTTGGCCGACAAGTACGGCAACGTTTACCATCTGGGCGAGCGTGACTGCTCCCTCCAGCGCCGGTATCAGAAGGTGGTGGAGTATGCGCCCGCATGGTCCGTTCCCAAGGAGACGGTGGAGGCTCTGCGTCAGGACGCGGTGAAGATCGCCAAGTCCGTCAACTACGTCAGCGCCGGTACGGTGGAGTTTCTGGTGGAGAAGTCCGGCCACCACTACTTCATCGAGATGAACCCTCGTATTCAGGTGGAGCACACCGTCACCGAGATGATCACCGGCGTGGATATCGTCCGCGCCCAGCTGCTGGTGGCGGCGGGCTATCCCCTCAGCTGCCCGGAGATCGGCCTGACGAAGCAGGAGGACGTGCATTTCGACGGCTACGCCATCCAGTGCCGCGTCACTACCGAGGATCCCTCCAACAACTTCGCCCCCGATAACGGCAAGATCACCGCATACCACTCTCCCGGCGGCTTCGGCGTCCGTCTGGACGGCGGCAACGTGGGCGTGGGCACCGTCATCTCCCCCTATTACGATTCGCTGCTGGTGAAGGTCACCAGCTGGGATCGCAGCTTCCCCGCCGTCTGCCGCAAGGCGGCCCGCGCCATCAACGAGGTGCGCGTCCGCGGCGTCAAGACCAACATCCCCTTTGTTACCAACGTGCTGGCTCACCCCACCTTCGTCAGCGGCCAGTGCCACACCAAGTTCATCGACGAGACGCCGGAGCTGTTCGAGATCATGGATTCCCGTGACCGTGCCACCCGTGTGCTGCGGTACATCTCCGAAATTCAGGTGGCCAACCCCAACGCCGAGCGCCACCAGTACGATATCCCCCGTTTTCCCGAGGCCAAGGAGCCTCTTGGCCCCGGCCTGAAACAGCTGCTGGACGAGAAGGGCCCCGACGCCGTCAAGCAGTGGGTGCTGGATCAGAAGAAGCTGCTGCTGACCGACACCACCATGCGCGACGCCCATCAAAGCCTGCTATCCACCCGTATGCGTACCCGCGACATGGTGAAGGGCGCCGATGGCGTGGCCGACATTCTTCGGGACTGCTTCTCCCTGGAGATGTGGGGCGGCGCCACGTTTGACGTGGCCTACCGCTTCCTGCATGAATCCCCGTGGGAGCGTCTGCGTCTGCTGCGGGAGAAGATCCCCAACATTCCATTCCAGATGCTGCTGCGTGGCTCCAATCTGGTGGGCTACGCCAACTATCCCGATAACCTTGTCCGTGCCTTCGTGGAGGAGGCCGCCCAGCGGGGCATCGACGTGTTCCGCGTGTTCGACTCCCTGAACTGGGTGCCCGGCATGGAGGTGGCCATGGAGGAAGTCCTCCGCCAGAACAAGCTGCTGGAGGCCACCATGTGCTACACCGGCGATATTCTGGACGAGACCAGGGACAAGTACACCCTGAAATACTACGTCGACCTTGCCAAGGAGCTGGAGAAGCGGGGCGCCCATATGCTGGCCATCAAGGATATGTCCGGCTTGCTGAAGCCCTACGCCGCCAAGAAGCTGGTGTCCACGCTGAAGCAGGAGGTGGGCCTGCCCATCCACCTGCACACCCACGACACCACCGGCAACCAGGTGGCCGCTTTGCTGATGGCTGCCGAGGCCGGCGTGGATGTGGTGGACGTGGCCTGCGCGCCGATGGCGGGCCTTACCAGCCAGCCGTCTCTGGACGCTGTGGTGGCCGCCCTCCACGGCACCGAGCGTGACACCGGCCTTGATCTGCGCCGCGTGCAGGAGCTGAGCAACTACTGGGCCGACGTGCGCCTGCGGTACGAGAGCTTCGACCACGGCCTGAAATCCTCCACCACCGACATCTACCGCTATGAGATCCCCGGCGGTCAGTACACCAACCTCCGTCCGCAGGTGGAGTCTCTGGGCCTCGGCGACCGGTTCGAGGAGGTCAAGGAGATGTACAAGACCGTCAACGACATGCTGGGCGACCCCGTGAAGGTGACGCCATCCTCCAAGGTGGTGGGCGATCTGGCCATTTTCATGGTGCAGAACGACCTGACGCCGGAGAACATCGTCCAGCGGGGCGAGGCGCTGGCCTTCCCCGATTCCGTGGTGTCCTACTTCAAGGGCATGATGGGACAGCCCGCGTGGGGCTTCCCGAAAGACTTGCAGAAGGTGGTCCTGAAGGGCGAGCAGCCCATCACCTGCCGCCCCGGCAAGCTGCTGCCGCCCGTGGACTTCGACCAGCTTCAGCACGAGGTGGAGCAGTTCCACGAGAACCCGGAAAAGAAGGATCTCATCTCCTACGCCATGTATCCCAAGGTATACGAGGACTTCTGCCACCACCGGAAGGAGTACGGCTACATCACCCGTATGGGCAGCCACGTGTTCTTCAACGGCATGGCGCTGGGCGAGACCAACAAGATCAACATCGAGGACGGCAAGACGCTGGTCATCAAGTATCTGGGTCTGGGCGACCACAACAGCGACGGCACCATCAACGTCCAGTTCGAGCTGAACGGCATGCGCCGCGAGGTCACCGTCCGCGACCCCCACGCCTCCGAGCAGACCCGTCAGGCAACGCTGGCCGACGAATCCGATCCTCTGCAGGTGGGCACCTCTATTCCCGGCATGGTGTCCAAGCTGTGCGTGAAGCAGGGCGACCATGTGGAGAAGGATCAGGTGCTCATCATCATTGAAGCCATGAAGATGGAGACTGCCATCACCGCCCGCACCGCCGGAACGGTCAAGTCCGTCCGGGTAAAGGAGGGCCAGCCCGTCAAGGCCAAGGAGCTGCTGATGGAGCTGGAGTAAGGCATACATATAAATAAAAACATATAAATAAAAACATCAGCCCAAGCACCGCATGGTGCTTGGGCTGATGTTTTGTTGTTTTATTGCGTCAACGCGGGGAAGATGTCCCACGGGTAGACGTTGGGCGGCGGGCAGGTCACATCCACCGGCTGGCCGGTGACGGGGTGGGTGAAGGCCAGATGATACGACCACAGCGCGGCGGAGCAGTCCGCCTTGCTGCCATAGCGGATGTCGCCCAGCAGGGGGAGACCGCGGTGGGAGAACTGTACCCGGATCTGATGGGTGCGTCCGGTATGGAGCCGCACCTTCACCAGCGTCAGCTCGTCGGTCGTTTCCAGCACCGTATAGTCCAGCGTGGCCTCGCGGACGCCCTTGCGCATCCGCTGCACCACATAGCTCTTGTTATGCTGCGCGTCGCGGAACAGCAGATCGGTCAGCGTATCGGCGTCCTTCTCCGGATGGCCCCGCAGAACGGCCAGATATTCCTTGGTGATCTCATGGGCGGCCACGGCGGCGGTGAGCTTTCCGGTGACCTCCTTACGGCGGGAGAATACCATCACGCCGCCGGTGACGCGGTCCAGCCGGTGTACGGTGGCGATATCGTCCTTTTCGCCCAGTGCACGGTAGTGCTCCCGCAGCAGCGCCGGCATACAGGCCGCCTTGGGGTCGTCCTCCGACAGCACGCCCACCGGCTTGACGGCCACCACGAGGTATTTGTCCTGATAGAGAATGGTCATGGGCGCTTACCGGAAGCGGCGGCCGCGGTAGCTGCGATGGCGCGTGCGGCGGCTGCGATTGCCGCCGTAACGGCGGCGGCGCATAAAGGTCTTGCCGAACAGGATCACCAGCACCACAAGGATCACCAGCACCACCAGCAGGATCTTGACGATGGTGCGGGAGAAGAACTCCTTCAAGGCGTGCTTGACGATCAGGAAGCGGCTGGCGTTCACATCAGCCACGGCCAGCAGCGGCACGGTCACATAATCCACGCCGTCATAGCTGAGTGTGATGGAGCCCAGCTCCTGTCCTGCCGTTACCGGCGCGTCCACCACGTCATCATACAGGGTAACGGTGCGCTGGAGGGTTTCCGGCGTCACGTTTATGGGAAGTACCGCTTCGGCGGTGTAGGCGGGATGGACGGCGATCTGCGCGGTCTCCTTGCTGAGGGCTACCGGCACCTCCTGAATGATCTCCTCCGCGGTCAGTACAGTTTTGGTGACGAAGTATTTGAAGCCCCAGTCAAACAGGCGGCTGGTCTCGGTGAAGCTGCCTACCTTCATGTCACCGGCCTCGGTCTGCATCATTCTGGCGCCCAGCACCACGGAGATCAGCTGCCGTCCGCTTCTGATGGCGGAGGACACCAGACAGTAGCCAGCCGAGTCGGTGGAGCCGGTCTTGATGCCCTGCGCACCGTCGTAAAGATATCCGGTGGCGCGCCAGTTGGAGATCAGGTAGTTGGTGCTGTGCAGCTCACGGGCGTCGCTCTTGTTGGTAGCGGGCACCTCGTAGGCCTTGGTGTTGCAGATGGTCATGAACTCGTCGTACTTCATGGCCTCGCGCGTGAACAGGTAGATGTCCCACGCGGTGGTATAATGCTCGTTGTCCGGCAGGCCGGAGGTGTTGACGAAATGGGTGTTCTCGCAGCCCAGCTCCTGTGCCCGCTGGTTCATGTCCGCCACGAAGGCGGTGACGCTGCCGCTGACGGCCTCGGCCAGAATGTTGCCCACCTCGTTGGCGGATACCACCAGCAGACAGTACAGCAGCTGCTCCACCGTCAGCGTTTCGCCCGCCACGATATCGGCGGTGCTGGCGTCGTCCGGCAGTCCCGCCACGCTGTTGGCGCTGGCGGTGATGGGGTCGCTGAGCCGCAGCTCTCCCCGCTCGATGGCCTCGAATACCAGCAGGGCCGTCATCACCTTGGTGATGCTGGCGGGATACTGCTTGGTATGGGCGTCCTGATCCAGCAGCACCGTTCCGGTGGCGCCGTCTACCAGAAGGGCGGCCTTGGCCTCCAGATGGATGTCGACCACTTCGGTATCCGAAGTGTCCTCGGTATCCGTGGCATAGGCGGCCACGGGCAGCTGGGTCAGCAGCAGGGCCAGCAGCAGAAAAACGGTGCAAAAACGGCGGAATTTCATAATGACTTTTTCTCCATATGTGCTATAATGAGATGAGTAATGTATGTCAGAGCAGGGAGCGCACAGGCTCCGCGGTCAGTGTTCAACTCATTATTATAAACGAGATACCCGCCGCCGTCAACGGGGAGGCGAGTGCCAATTGTAAACATTTTTTTCAGGAGGTGACGCCATGAAGATATTAGTGGTGGATGACGAGAAGCTGCTGGTAAAGGGCATTACGTTCAATCTGGCCAACGAGGGCTATGAGGTCACCGCCGCCTACGATGGCGAAGCCGCCGTGGAGCTGGCGAAGAAGGAGAATTTCGACCTCATCATCCTCGATCTGATGATGCCGGTGCTGTCGGGCACCGAGGCCTGCATGAAGATCCGGGAGTTTTCCGACGTGCCCATCATCATGCTGACGGCCCGCAGCGAGGATGCCGACAAGCTGATGGGCTTTGCCTGCGGCGCGGACGACTATGTGACCAAGCCCTTCAACATTCTGGAGCTGAAGGCCCGCATCCGGGCGCTCCTGAAGCGCAGCGCGGGCCGGACGGAGATGAACCGGACGCTGCTGACGGTAGGCGACCTGAGTCTGGACACCCAGCAGCGGGTGGCCATCCGGGATGGCAAGACCATCGACCTGACCGCCAAGGAGTACGATCTTCTGGAACTGCTGATGAAGAATCCCCGGCGGGTATACAGCCGGGAGAGCCTGATGGATCTGGTGTGGGGCTATTCCTACGCCGGAGATTACCGCACGGTGGACGTGCATGTGCGCCGTCTGCGGGAAAAGCTGGAGCGCGTACCGGCCGAGCCGGTGTATATCATGACCAAGTGGGGAGTGGGTTACTATTTTCGGGGGGAAAACCAGCCTACAATTTAAATTCGGCGTCAGCTACATTCTGGTGATCGCCGCGGTGCTGGTGCTGCTGAACACCTATCCGCTGCTGCAATCCCAGAACATGGTGTTCAAGTCCAAGGAAACCTCCATGAAAAGCGCTGTGAAGATCATCGAGGCGTCGCTGGGCGGCCTGAAGCAGCTG
Organism: bacterium; assembly: GCA_963640475.1. Lineage (GTDB taxonomy): Bacteria > Bacillota > Clostridia > Oscillospirales > Oscillospiraceae > Vescimonas. Next base: position 33,360 of record CAVHYW010000013.1, read on the forward strand.
GACGAGGAGAATGTGACCCGCGCCCTCAGCTCCGTGCGGGAGACGGGCGCGTCCCGTGTGCTGGTGACCGACACGGCGGGCCGCATCCTGTACGACACCCGCGAGGAGAACGGCGCGGTGGGTCTGTATGCCTTCTATACGGAGATCGTGCAGGCGCTGGAGGGCAACGACGCCTTTTACTGCTATTATGATTCCACCGCGTTTCTCAGCCGCATGGCCTCGCCGGTGGTGTACCACAACCAGATCGTTGGCGCGGTATACGCCTATGAGTACGATACGGAGCAGGCGGACATTCTGAAAAGCTTCCAGTCCAATCTGATGAAGATCTCCGTGCTGATCGCGCTGGGGGTTATCCTGCTGTCAATCCTGCTGAGCCGTGTGCTGACGGCGCAGATCACCGACCTGCTGTCGGCCATCCGCAAGGTGCGTGAGGGCGCGTACAGCCACCGTGCCGCCGTGAAGGGCGGGGATGAGATCGGCCAGATCGCGGCGGAGTTCAACAGCCTGACGGATCGCCTGCAAACCACGGAGGATGCCCGCCGCCGGTTCGTGTCCGATGCCAGCCACGAGCTGAAAACGCCGCTGGCCGGTATCCGGCTGCTGACGGACTCCATTTTGCAGACCGGCGACATGGATCCCGATACCACCCGCGAGTTCGTGGGCGACATCGGCCGCGAGGCCGAGCGCCTGACCCGTATCACGGAGAACCTGCTGCGTCTGACGCGGCTGGACAGCGGCGCGGTGCAGCCTGTGGCGCCGGTGGAGGTGGCGCCGGTATTGGAGCGGGTGGCCCGCATGCTGGCCATTCTGGCCAAGGAAAAGGGCGTTACCCTGACCTGTGAAGCGGAGCCGGATACGGTGGCGCTGGCCACCGAGGACGACGTTCATCAGATCCTCTATAATCTGATGGACAACGGCATCAAATACTCCGGCACCGACGGCTTCGTCCATGCCGCCGCCCGGGTGGACGGCGACTGGGTGGTGCTGACGGTGGAGGACAACGGCATCGGCATCCCGGAGGATGACCTGCCCCATATTTTCGAGCGGTTTTACCGGGTGGACAAGATGCGCTCCCGTGCCATCGGCGGCACGGGACTGGGCCTGTCCATCGTAAAGGACACGGTGGAGAGCCGTGGCGGTCAGATCACCGCCGGGGCCAGAAAGGGCGGCGGCACGGTGTTCACCGTCCGTCTGCCCCGTGCGCAGGAAGGCGGTGAGGAGGCATGAAACGACTGCGGAGCATTGCGGCGCTGATGTTGAGCCTCTGCCTGCTGGCAGGCTGCGCCGTGGCGCAGAGCGCCGGAGAAAAGGACGGCCTGCGGCTGTACTATCCCGCGGCGCTGGACACCCACCGGGGAGGCGACGCCATCGACCATGTGACCGTGGACTGGGGCACGCTGCCGGCGGGTGACAAGACGGCGCAGGCGGAAACAGTGCTGGCCCTGCTGATGGGCGAGTGTCAGGAGAAGGGCTTCCGGACGCCCATTCCCTCCGGTACGACGCTGCGCTCGGTGGACATGAAGGGCGGCACCGCGTGGGTGGACTTTGCCGGAAGCTACGGCCAGCTCAGCGGCATGGCGCTGACCATCGCCGACTACTGCGTGGCGCTGTCACTGACCCAACTGGAGGGCATCTACGCCGTGCATATCACCGTGAATGGGCAGGAGCTGGCCTACCGTGACAGCAACATGTTTCTGGCCAGCGATGTACTGCTGACCTCCATGGACGACGTGGTGCGGACGCTGACGGCACAGCTGTATTTCCCAGATGCCGACGGCGTGCTGACGGCGGAGGAACGGCTGCTGACCCAGTATGAGGGCCAGTCGGCGGCGGACGTGGTGCTGTCGGCGCTGGCGGACGGCCCGTCGGCCGAGGGCCTGCAGCCGCTGCTGCCGGAGGGCTTTACCGGTCTGACGGTGCGGGTGGAGGACGGCGTATGCCAGCTGAACGCGCTTTCCGCTGGTTTGGAGGGAATGGATGACGATGCCGCGCAGCAGATGCTGCTGGGCGTCATGTACTCCCTGCGGTCACTGGAGGGCGTCTCCGCCGTGCAGCTGTATGTGGACGGCGAATATATGGACAGCTACGAATAAGAAAAGCTCCCTGCCAAACAGGGAACTTTTCTTATCCCAGCAGCTCGCCGGCGATGTCCGAGACCTCCGGCAGCATGAAGAACGCCTCGCGGATCCCCATATTTTCCGCCATGGCGGCCTTCCTGCGCAGGGTCTGGGCGTCATCAAACAGCACATAGTGGTTGTCGTTCCCGGCGCGGTAGGTAAAATAGCGGGCGCACAGCTCCTCCGAGAGGTAGAGCGTCTTTCCTTCCCGCAGCCGCCGCAGCTCGGTAAGCGACAGCGCCCGGCGCAGCCCAGCGGAATGGGGCAGGGTGAAGTCCAGCCGCAGCCGCTCCAGATCCAGCGCGATACGGGCCGAGCCAAAGCGCCGGACGGCGTCGTCCAGACAGCTTTTCAGCGTGCCGCCGGTCACGGCGGTGTTTACCAGTACGGTGGCCTGCGGCGCGTGGGCGGCGTATTTTTCCGGCACGAACAGACGGCGGCCGTATTGGCCGCACAGCCGGTCCACTTTGGCGGTCAGCCCGCCGTACTCTGTGCCGCTGTGGTGCCAGTCCAGCACGATGCCGTCGTAGCTGCGGCGCAGACACTCCCGCAGGATATCCCGCGCCAGCACGTCGTCGCTGCCGCATTCCTGACTGTCGCCTACCAGCATCAGTCCGCCCTGCACCGGGGCGTTTCCCAGCGCCGACAGCAGCCGCGGCCCCAGACGGTAGACGGCCCGCACCGGACGGAAATGGCCTCGCGGCAGCGTGTCGCCCGCGCCTGCCGCCAGATAGAACTGCATGACCCCGCCCCCTTGTTTTTTTCGGTAAAGACTGCTATACTGTACCTGATTCTATGAGAGGGGACGGAAGATCATGCGGCTTTCTTTGCGGCCCGACCGTTTGCTGGCGGCCTATGACAACGTGACGCCGGAGCTGCTGCGGGAAAAGGGCGTGCGGCTCCTGCTGTGCGATCTGGACTATACGCTGGCACCCAAGTCGGTGAAAACGCCGCCGGAGGGCGTAAAGCCGTGGATCGACGGCCTGAAGGCTGCCGGGGTCACGGTGATGATCCTGTCCAACAACCGCAGCAGCAAGCGGGTGGATGATTTCTGCCATGCGCTGGGCATCGACTATGTGGGCCATGCCCAGAAGCCCTCCACCAAGGGACTGTGCCGGGCCATGGCCAGGGCGGGCGTTACCGCAAGAGAGACCGCCATGCTGGGCGACAAGCTGCTGACGGATATGCTGGCGGCCAATCTGGCGGGTGCCGCCGCGCTGATGGTGGAGCCGGCAGGCGGCGCGGTGACACCGTGGCAAAAGGTGCTGCACGCCATGCAGGCCCCCTTCAAGAAGCTGGCCCGTGAAAAAGAACAACATAAATAATGTGACATAGGAGGAATTATCATGAACCATCTGGAACACATCGCGGCCCATCTGGGCGAACTGGACGCCATGCTGCTGACCGGCGGATCCAACTGCTATTACGCCACCGGCTTTATGGGCGAGGGCGTGGCGGTGGTGACCCGCAAAGGCAGCTGGTACTTCACCGACAGCCGCTATACCGAGGCGGCGGGCAAGGCCATCGGCGACGCTGCCGTCATCTGGGAGACCAGCCGGGCCAATCCCTTCACCGACCTTATCAACAAGGCGCTGGCCGAGTCCGGCGCGCAGAAGGTGGGCTTTGAGGAGGAGGTCATGACCGTGGCCACCCACACCGCTTATACGGAGAAGCTGCATTGCACGCTGGTGCCCGCCACCGCCGTGATGACCGAACTGCGCGGCAGCAAGGACGACGAGGAGATCGAGAACATGATCGCCGCCCAGCGTATCGCCGAGGGCGCGCTGGAGCAGATCTGCAAGGAGATCCATGCGGGCATGACCGAGAAGGAGATCGCCGCCCGTCTGAACTACCTGATGGTGTCCGCCGGAGCGGAAAAGACCTCCTTTGATACCATCATCGCCTCCGGCCCCAACGGCTCCATGCCCCATGCCGTGCCCGGCATGCGCAAGGTGCAGCAGGGCGACTTCATCACCATGGACTTCGGCTGCGTGTATAAGGGCTATTGCAGCGACATGACCCGCACCGTGGCGCTGGGCGAGCCCAGCGAGGAGATGAAGAAGGTCTATCACATCGTGCTGGAGGCCCAGCTGGCCGGTATCGCCGCAGCCAAGGCGGGCGTCACCGGCGCGGCCATCGACGCCGCTTCCCGCAAGGTCATCGAGGACGCGGGCTACGGCCCCTATTTCGGCCACAGCTTCGGCCACAGCCTGGGCATCGACATCCACGAATCCCCCAACGCCATGCCCAGCAATGATAAGCCCATGCCGGAAAATGCCGTGGTCAGCGCCGAGCCGGGCATCTATCTGCCCGGGAAATTCGGCGTCCGCATCGAGGATGTGATGGTGCTGCGTAAGGATGGCGCGGAGGTCATCACCAAGGCCCCCAAGGAACTGATCGTGCTGTAAGGGAAATAATTTTGGTTTTTTGGCAAAAAATACGGCAAAGCCCTTGCCAAACCATACAGCATCATGTAAAATAGATAAGGCTTTTTGCGGCCGGAATTATTTTATTCGAGGGAATGTTGATATTCCCTCATCACATGGGAGGAATATCAATATGGCAACTATTACCGCCGGTGATTTCAGAAACGGCAAGACCTTTGAGATGGACGGCAAGATCATGCAGGTCGTGGAGTTCCAGCACGTCAAGCCCGGCAAGGGCGCGGCCTTCGTCCGCACCAAGATGCGCAACGTGGTGACCGGCGCTGTGACCGAGACCTCTTTCAACCCCACCGCCAAGTTTGAGGAAGCCTTCGTGGACCGCCGCGACATGGCGTACAGCTACAACGACGGCGACCTGTACTACTTCATGGATCAGGAGACCTTCGACATGGTGCCTCTGGGCAAGGATCTGCTGGGCGATGCTTTCCGCTTCATCACCGAGAACACCGTCTGCAAGGTGCTGAGCTATAAGGGCAGCGTGTTCGGTCTGGAGTGCCCCAACTTCATGGATCTGGAGATCACCGAGACCGAGCCCGGTCTGGCCGGCAACACCGCCACCAATACCCTGAAGCCCGCCACCGTGGAGACCGGCGCCGAGGTGAAGGTGCCCCTGTTCATCAACATCGGCGACAAGATTACCATTGACACCCGCACCGGCGAGTATATCGGCCGCTGCAAGTAATTTCATCCGTAGCAACCAACTGACCGTAAAGAAAGGAGCCGAATATGGGTATTTCTGAGAAGGTAGCATATCTGAAGGGTCTGGCCGAGGGTCTGAAGCTGGACGCCGAGAGCAACGAGGGCAAGCTGTTTGCTGCCATCGTCGACGTGCTGGACAGCATGGCCGACGAGATCGCCGACATGCAGGACGAGATGGTGGACATCGAGGACGGTCTGGACGCCGTCAGCGACGATCTCAGCGAGGTGGAGGAGACCCTCTACGAGCTGGACGACGAGGACGAGTGGGACGATGAAGACGAGGACGAAGAGGACTGCTTCATGACCACCTGCCCCGAGTGTGAGGAGGAGGTCTACTTCGACGAGTCCGTTCTGGAGGACGGCGAAGTGGTATGCCCCAACTGCGGCACCAAGCTGGAGTTCGATCTCAGCGATCTGGCCAACGCCCTGAACGAAGCCGCCGAGGACGAGGACGACGAGTGACGCCCGGCAAAAAGAGACAATAGAAAATGCCCTCTATGCAACTGCATAGAGGGCATTTTCTATGCAAAAACGGAAAATTGCGGGCGCATATCGTCAAAGGCTGTCGTTGCTTTTTTCGCCGCCTTGGTGTATGATGGCAAAAAAGGGAGGTCTGACGATGGAATATCTGGGTATTTCCTATGACATCAAGAATAAGCCTGCGCTGGACGAGGGCTTCATCCCCTTTGCCTCGTGGCGGGCGGCCTATCTGGCGGAGACCCATCGCCCCGTCCGCATTGCCGTGGAGCGGCAGGACGGGCAGGTGTCGGTATTCGATACCCGCCTGCGGAGCGTGGAATACCACGACGCCAACCTGCGGTTTCTGGAGCGCACCGTCAAGCTGCTGCTGTGGAGCGTAGGCGGCTGGCGGGTGTATATCAGCGGCTGCAACGAGCTGACGGAGGAGCTGCGGAGCATCTATTGCCGTGGCGGCGCACGGGAATTCGACGTAGACTTCATGGAGACGGTGTTCGAGCGGCCCTTCCAGCTGGAGGCCATCGCCGAGGTGGATTTCCCGAAGGAGCGCAGCAGCGCCCGGAGGATCGGCGGCCACCTCAACGGCTGCCGCATCGGCTTCGACGCAGGCGGCTCCGACCGGAAGGTCTCCGCCGTTATCGACGGCGAGACGGTGTATTCCGAGGAGGTGGTCTGGCATCCCAAGACCCAGACCGACCCGGAGTACCACTATCAGGGCATTCTGGACGCCTTCCGCACGGCGGCGTCGAAAATGCCCCGTGTGGACGGCATCGGCGTGTCCTCTGCCGGCGTGTTCATCGGCAACGCCCCCATGGTGTCGTCGCTGTTCATCAAGGTGCCGCAGGACAAACGCGGGCCCATTAAGACCATCTATGACCGTGCCGCCGCTGCCATCGGCAATGTGCCCATCGTGGTGGCCAACGACGGCGACGTGACGGCGCTGGCCGGTGCCATGAGTCTCCATGACAACTGCGTCATGGGCCTTGCCATGGGCACCAGCGAGGCGGTGGGCTATGTGAACCGTGAGGGCAGTATTCTGGGCTGGTTCAACGAGTTGGCCTTTGCGCCGGTGGATCTGAACCCCCACGCGGAGCGGGACGAGTGGTCCGGCGATATCGGCGTGGGCTGCAAATATTTCTCGCAGGATGCCGTCATCAAGCTGGCGCCCGCCGCCGGTATCGCGCTGGGTGCCGCCTTGACCCCGGCGGAAAAGCTGAAGGCGGTGCAGCAGCTGGCGGAGAGCGGCGATGCGCGTGCGCTGGCCATCTTCCGGGATATCGGCGTCTATCTGGGTCACACCCTGCCTTTGTACGCCTCTGTGTACGACCTGAAAAACCTGCTGGTGCTGGGCCGCGTGGCCTCCGGCGTGGGCGGCGAGAGCATCGTGTCGGAGTGCCGCCGTGTGCTGGCGGAGGAATATCCGGCGCTGAAGGTGTCCGTCACGCTGCCGGACGAGCAGTTCCGCCGTGTGGGCCAGTCCATGGCGGCGGCCAGTCTGCCGGAGGTGTGATATGCGGTTTATCAACGGAAATATCTTTGTCAACGGACAGTTCGTCCCCGGCGGCTTCTCCGTGGCGCATGGCCGGTTCGTCCATGTGCTGGAGGAAGCTGCGGATAGGGAAGGTGTGGACCTTCACGGCGCGTATGTGATCCCCGGTCTGGTGGATGTCCACACCCACGGCAACTCCGGCGCGGACTTTTCCAACGGCGACGATGACGGCCTTGTGAAAATGGCCGCCTATCTGGCGCAAAACGGTGTGACCTCCTTTGCGCCCGCGTCTATGACGCTGCCCTATGATGTGCTGGAAAGGGCCTTTCGTACGGCGGTGCGGCTGCATAAGACTGCTCCGGCGGGCTGCGCCCGGCTGATGGGTATTCAGATGGAAGGCCCCTTCTTCTCCGAGAAGAAAAGGGGTGCGCAGAACGCCGCCTATCTCCGCCTGCCGGACTACGACGCCTTTGCACGGCTCTATGACGCGGCGGAGGGCCTGCTGCGGATCGCGGACGTGGCCCCGGAGCTGCCCGGTGCGGTGGAATTTGCCCGCCGCGCGGCGGAAAAGTGTACCGTCTCCGTGGCCCACACCGACGCCAGCTATGCGGAAGCCGCCGCTGTCTTTGACGCGGGCGCCACCCATCTGACGCACCTTTATAACGCCATGCCGGGCATCCACCACCAGAACCCCGGCCCCATCGGCGCGGCCTCCGAGCGGGAGAGCGTCACCGCCGAGCTGATCTGTGACGGACACCATGTCCATCCCAGCACCGTGCGGATGGCGTTCCGGCTGTTCCCCGGCCGCATCTGCCTGATCTCCGACGCATTGCGCTGCTGCGGCATGCCGGACGGTCAGTACACGCTGGGCGGACAGGATGTGTTCCTCTCCGGCGGCGTGGCCCGTCTGGCGGACGGCACCATCGCCGGAAGCGCCGCCAACCTGTACGACTGCATGCGCAACGCCGTGGCCTTCGGTATCCCCCGTGAGCAGGCGTTCTCTCCGCCACCGCCATCCCCGCCCGCGGGATCGGGCGGCAGGACGAGATCGGCGCCATCGCCGACGGCATGCACGCGGATTTCGTGGTGTGTGACGAAAAGCTCACCCGGCAGGCCGTTTATCTGGGCGGCAAGCCGCTGTAGATCCTACAAGCCCTCTCCGGCCATGGCCGGAGAGGGCATGCTTCGTCAGAGAGACGGAAAACGCCGGATGGCAAGCCGGTTCGCGGCTGGAAAACGAATTAAATGGGACAAACGGTTGCGAAATGTTAAATTTGTGCTATAATAAACAAATACTCCCGGATCGGGTATTATTGAGAATTTGAGGTTTAACAGGAAATGAATACTGCTGAAAAGCTGAACATGACCATGCTGTGCGACTTTTATGAGCTGACCATGGGCAACGGATACTTCCGCAACGGTTATAAGGACCGCATCACGTATTTCGATGTGTTCTTCCGCAAGGTGCCCGATCAGGGCGGCTTCGCCATCGCAGCCGGTCTGGAGCAGCTGATCGACTACATTGAAAACCTGCATTTCAGCGAGGAGGACATCGCCTACCTCCGCGGCCGCAACCTGTTCTGCGAGGAATTTCTGGATTATCTGCGGAACTTCCGCTTCACCGGCGATATCTACGCCATCCCCGAGGGTACCCCTGTATTTCCCCGTGAGCCGCTGGTGGTGGTGCGTGCCCCGTCCATCGAGGCCCAGCTGATCGAGACCTTCACGCTGCTGACCATCAACCACCAGAGCCTGATCACCACCAAGGCCAACCGTATCTGCCGCGCCGCCAATGGCCGCACGGTGCTGGAGTTCGGCTCCCGCCGGGCGCAGGGCGCGGACGCGGCTATCATCGGCGCCCGGGCGGCCTATATCGGCGGCTGCGCCGGTACAGCCTGCACCATCTCCGACCAGCTGTACGGCGTGCCCGCCGGCGGCACCATGGCCCATGCGTGGGTGCAGATGTTCGACACCGAGTACGAGGCTTTCAAGACCTATTGCGAGACGTATCCCACCAACGCCACGCTGCTGGTGGATACCTACAACACCCTGAAATCCGGCGTGCCCAACGCCATCCGCGCCTTCAACGAGGTGCTGCGGCCCATGGGCATCAGCAAGTGCGGCATCCGTCTGGACAGCGGCGACATGGCCTATCTCAGCCAGAAGGCCCGCAAGATGCTGGACGAGGCCGGCTGGCCCGAGTGTCAGATCAGCGTGTCCAACTCCCTGGACGAGCGGCTGATCCAGAACCTGTTCCTGCAGGGGACCCAGATCGACATGTTCGGCGTGGGCGAACGGATGATCACCGCCAAGAGCGAGCCGGTGTTCGGCGGTGTGTATAAGCTGACCGCCGTGGAGAACGAGAAGGGCGAGATCATCCCCAAGATCAAGTGCAGCGAAAATGTGGAGAAGATCACCATTCCCCACTTCAAGAAGGTATACCGCCTGTATAACCGGGACAATGGCAAGGCCATCGCCGATTACATGACCGTTCATGACGAGGTGGTGGACGAGAACGAGCCGCTGATGCTGTTTGATCCCTATGCCACATGGAAGACCAAGAACGTCTGCAACTTTGAGGCCCGCGAGCTGCTGGTGCCGGTGTTCCTGAACGGTAAGAAGGTCTATCAGTCTCCGGCTCTGAAGGACATCCAGACCTACTGCAAGCAGCAGGTGAATACCCTGTGGGACGAGATCAAGCGTTTCGACAATCCCCAGACCTACTATGTGGATCTCAGCCAGAAGCTGTGGGACATCCAGCAGGATCTGCTGCGGAAGAACCGGAATTGAGCGGGGTGCATAAACCAATGCACCATCGTTATTTCTCCGTAGGGGCCGACGTCCTCGACGGCCCGCACAACTTATGATGGTATTTTGATAAACCGGCGGGGCGTCGGGGACGCCGCCCCCTACACAATGGCCTATCGCTTACCTGTCCCCACGTTATCCCTTACCCTACCCCGAAAGGAGCCGTATGAAGAAGCCCCGGATACAACAGAAAACAGAACGCCGAATCGGCGCCGGCCTGCGGCTTGCGCTGGTGGCCATATTGCTGCTGGCGCAGATCGCGCTGGTGATCGGCCTGTCCAAGCTTTTGCAGCAGCGAATGGCCGTGGCCTATACCCTGCTGGAGGTCGTGGCGCTGTTCAGCGCCGTGCGGGTCTATACCCGCCCGGGAAGCAGCAGCTATAAGATCGGCTGGATATTGCTGATCCTGGCCGTCCCGGTGGCGGGCCTGATCCTCTACTGGCTGTGGAACGGCGAGAGCAGCGCCAAGCGTCTGTCGCTGAAAAAGGTGCCGGTTCCGGCGGAGAGCGCCGCTCAGACGGAGCGGTGTGCCGCCGCCATGATGGCCCTGCGCCAGCGCGAGCCGGAGTGGAGCCGTCTGGCCTGCTATATGGATCGCCACGGCTTCCCGCTGTATGGCGGCACCGAGGCGTTGTATCTGGAGACGGGAGAGGTATATCTCAACGACCTGCTGGCCCATATGGAGCAGGCGAAACGGTTCATCTTTCTGGAGTACTACATCGTGGCCCGGGGCGATATCTTTGGCCGGATGCTGACCATCTTCCGCCGCAAGCGGCTGGAGGGCGTGGAGATCCGGTTCCTCTTTGACGATTTCGGCAGCATGATGCGCTTCGGCAGCGAGGAGCTGACGGCGCTGAAGGACATCGGCGTGGAGGTCATGATCTTTAATCCGGTGCACCAATATGTGAACCGGCTGTATTTCAATTACCGCGACCACCGGAAGATCGCCTGTATCGACGGCGAGGTGGCCTATACCGGCGGCGCCAATCTGGCGGACGAGTATGCCAACCTGATGGAGCGCTTCGGCTATTGGAAGGACTGCGGCGTGCGTCTGACCGGCGACGGCGCGTGGGGCCTGACCCGCGAGTTCATCCACCTTTGGGAGCGCATGGGCGGCACGCTGGATCACGACTATGACTTTTACCGGCCCCGGTCCGGCGGGGAAGGGAAGGGCTTCGTTCAGCCCTTTGTGGACGGCCCGGACAACAACCCCATCAACACCGCCGAGGATGCGTTTTTGCAGCTGATCGCCGGAGCGCGGGAGACGCTGACCATCACCACTCCGTATCTGGCCATCGACGAGCCGATGATGCGGGCGCTGTGTCTGGCGGCGGACAGCGGCGTAAAAACGCGGCTGCTGATGCCCGGCATCCCCGACCACAAATTTGCCTATCTGGTGGCGGAGAGCTACTGGGGCGAGCTGATGCGCCACGGGGTGGAGATCTATACCTTCACTCCTGGTTTGCTTCACGGCAAGACGGTGCTGGCCGACGGCGAGATGGCCTTTGTCGGCTCCGTGAATATGGATTACCGCAGCTTCCAGCTGCATTTCGAGTGCGGCACACTGCTGTACGGCACCGAGGTATCACAGCCCTTGGCGGAGGATATGGCCCGCATCATGGCTGAGGGCCAGCGTATGACCATGGCCCGCTGGAAGGGCCGTCCGTGGTATCATAAGGCGCTGGGCACGCTGCTGCGGCTGTTTGCCATGTGGATGTAAGCGAGGTAGAGCTATGAAAATACTGGAACCGAAATACCGCAAACTGATGCGGGCGCTGGCCATTCCCACCGCGCTGATCTTTGTGCTGGCTATCGTGGCCATGAATACCGGCGCCATGTCCCTGTCTTATAGCGGCGTGGCCGCCGACGACGCGGGGCGGCTGTATCTGGGCCGGGGCGGCAGGATCGAGGTATATGAGGCCGGGCAGAACGTGGAGACCATGAAGCCTGATGTGAGTAAAAGCTTTATCTTCACCCTGCGGGACGGGCATCTGGTGCTGTCCACCGGCAAGGAAGTGACCACACTGGACTTACAGGGGAACGTTATTGAAAGCAAGACCGACGAGGGCAAAGCGGTCTATCAGCAGCTGAAATCACAGCGCCACAGATTCACCGCCGCTGACGGCACGGTGTATACCCTGCGTCATGAGATGCTGGCGGCGCAGGTGACTACCGGTGACGGTACAGTACTGTACAGCGAACCGGGCTGGGCCAATGCCCTCAAGCCGCTGCTGTTGTTGGCGGGCTTATATGTGATCTTTGCCGCCGGGTACATCGCGCTGGACCGCTTCGCCACACTGGAGGCCACTGGCCATCTGGATCAGGCGTAAATGCTGCTGCGGCATACTGTCACCATCAAATGACGGGAGGAGACCTCTTTATGGATATGACGGAAAAGACACTGACCTCGCAGGAGATCTACAAGGGCCGCATTATCCGCGTGCGGCGGGACGAGGTGCTGCTGCCCAACGGCCACACCTCCGTGCGTGAGGTGGTGGAGCACCCCGGCGGCGTGGGTATTCTGGCGCTGGAGGAGGACGGCACCGTGCTGCTGGTGCGGCAATACCGCTATGCCTTTGGCCGCACGCTGCTGGAGATCCCGGCGGGCAAGCGGGAAAAAGGGGAGGAGCCCTTCGTCACCGCCCAGCGTGAGCTGAAGGAGGAGACCGGCGCCACCGCCGACCACTGGCTGCCAATGGGACAGCTGATCGCCTCGCCGGGCTGCTATGACGAGGTGCTGTACCTCTATCTGGCCCGGGGGCTCCATTATGGCGAGACACATCCCGACGATGACGAGTTCCTGTCTCTGGAACGGATGCCATTGACGGAGCTGGTGGGGCGTTGCATGTCCGGCGAGATCACCGACGCTAAAACGGTATGCGCGGCGCTGAAAGCGAAAAATTTGTGTCTCTGACGGGAAAAGCCTTGTGTTTTTGCCTTTCATCCGTTACTATATAAAGTAATGAAGATGGGAGGAATGGAACATATGAAGAAATTGGACAGCAGAACGCTGATCGAACTGATCCTGCTGGTGGTAGCGGTGATCTTCTGGGCGCTGCGTAAGGCAAATGTGCTGTACATCCCTGGTCTGGCCGCCATTGCTCTGGCGATCGCCATGGGCCTGCTGGGCATGGGCTACATCGCCCAGAAGCAGAAGTCCCGCAAGGCGGCGGGCGTACTGCTGCTGGCCTTCGCGCTGCTGCAGATCATCGTGGGCCTCATGGAGATCCGCAGCTTCGCCGCCTGAGATCGCATAGACATTGAAAAGCCACGGCTGATGCCGTGGCTTTTTCCCGTGCCGGAGCGCTTGTGTTGCCCGAGATCAGGCAACGCGGGCCGTTTTTGCCGCCATACGGTAAGGAGGTGACGGCATGGAGCCTTACGCGGGCGGCACAGCCGCCGAGTGTGCCCTGTGCGGCGGCGAAATTTATACGGATGAGCCGTACTACTTTATCAACGGGCAGTCCCTCTGCCGGGACTGCCTGAGCGACTATGCGGCGCGGTTCTTCGCGCCGTATCTGGTGAAAGGGGAGTGAGAGATGCCATCGGCATGGGAACGCTATATGAAGCGTGCGGCGGCGCAGCTGAGCCGCGCCTGCGCGGAGACCGCCGCCAATATGTCCGGCGGTGAGACCGCCGTGCGGGAGATCCGGGAGTTGGCCGGGGCCATGAAGGACCTGACGGCGCTGCTCGCGGCGCTGGAGGGGAAGGAGAGCGCCCCACAGAATACCATACAGGTCTCCTTCGACCGTGACGGAGAGCTGTGGCAGGAATAAAAGAAAGGCGATGCTGGCAGCATCGCCTTTCTTTTATTCTTCTTCCTTACGGCGGAACTTGTGCTCCAGCTCACGCAGCTTGTCGCGGCGCTCCTTCATGGCGGCGGCAGCAGCCTCCAGACGGGCGGAGATCTCCTCCAGCGCCTCGCCGTTCTTCCGGCGGCGGGCCAGCTCGTCCAGCAGGTCTTTCACCCGGCGGTTGGATTCCTTGAACTCCTGCCGGGCCTGCTTCAGCCGCTCCACCATGGCGCGGGGATGGGCCTGCAGCTCGGGATACGCCTGATGGATACGGCGCAGGAACAGATTCCGGTCACGCAGCAGCTTGTGGACGCGGCGGCTGATCTCCTCGGTGCTGTCGCCCTCCTGCGCGTCGATCTCCTTGCGGACAATGCCCATCAGCACATGGGAGATGACACAGTCCGACACCAGCAGCGCCACGATGGCGATGGCGGCAAAGTGCAGCCAGAACAGGGGCAGCTTTTCAACGAGCCGGAAGTACACCGGGTCGATCCACAGCACGATCACCACACTGGCCAGACCGAACAGCATCAGGTTGCCGATCCATACGCGGCCATTCAGGTTCATGGGCTTGCGACTGTAATCCCACCAGCGGGCATGGAACGCCTTCTCCATGTACCAGCTGATGAAATACTCCAGTCCGCCGCAGATAAAGAAGCCCGCCAGGAATACCTCGCCCGGCGTACCGCCGCGAATACCGATCAGGCCGCCCACCAGCACCGTCACCAGCACCACGCCGCTGCCGTAAATAGGGCAGTAGGGGCCAATGAGAAATCCACGGTTGATGAACCGGTGATACTGGATGTATTTCAGCGTGACCTCCATCATCCAGCCCAGCACGGAGAACACGAAAAACAGCACGATCAGCTGGCACAGCAGCGTCCATGTCATAAGCGGCACCTCTTGCGTCAGTAGTATTGCCTTCATTATAGGGGAGGGCGGGATATTTTGTCAAGAAATACAAAAAGGGTGTTGCATTTTTGTTAAAAGATGATATGATGGGACTGATTCGGCGGGGGAGTTTCGCGCCCCGGCGCGACCTACTTTTGTCAACAGTGACAAAAGTAGGCAAAAGCACCGGAAGGAACCTCCGGTTCCTTCACCTCC
>CAVHYW010000014.1:0-46441 GCA_963640475.1 bacterium
ACGGCACGGTCTGCGTCTGCTTCACGCCGGACGAGGAGATCGGCCACGGCGCGGCATTGCTGGATCTGGAGCGCTTCGGCGCAGAACTGGCCTATACGGTGGACGGCTCTGTGCCCAACGAGATCGAGTACGAGACGTTTAACGCCGCGCGGGCCAAATGGCAGATCCACGGCGTGTCCGTCCATCCGGGAGAGGGTAAGGACACCATGGTCAACGCCGCGCTGGTGGCTATGAAGATCAACGGTATGCTGCCGGAGGGGGAGACCCCCCGTGATACAGAGGGCCGTCAGGGCTTTTACCACCTGATACAGGTGGAGGGCTCAGTGGCCTCGGCCATGCTGGACTACATCATCCGTGACCACGACGCCGCAGGCTTCGCAGCGCGGAAGCAGCGGATGGCGGACATCGAAGCGGCCATCAACGCCAAATACGGCGCGGGGACAGCCGTGCTGACGGTGCAGGATCAGTACCGCAACATGGCGGAGATCGTCCAGCAGTACCCGCAGGTGCTGGACAACGCCCGGAAGGCCATCCAAAGCGTGGGCCGCACCCCCGTTTCCAACCCCGTTCGCGGCGGAACGGACGGTGCGCAGCTGTCCTTCCGCGGACTGCCGTGCCCCAATCTGGGCACCGGCGGCTATGCCTTCCACGGGCCGTATGAGTACGCGGTGGCGGAGGAGATGGATCAGATGGTGGATATCCTGACGGCCATTGTAGAAGCATACAGCGCAGAGGAATAAGCGCGGCCCATATACGAAAAGCAAGGCCTCCGGCTCACGCCGGAGGCCTTGCTTTTTACTATCGGCGCGGCAGCAAAATCGCACCCGGTCACAGGGCGGTGTGACCGGGTGCGGTTCGAGGGGAGGATACCCTCATTATGGAAAAGATTGGGTACAGATGGGGGGATCATCTGACTCTCAGCCGGGGGTAGCGGCGTCGCAGTGCCGCCAGCTCCGCGCTGTCATCGCCCAGTGAAAGGGTCTGGTCGATGTAGGCCAACTCTGTGTCGGACATGGGATGGTCGCCCCTGGCGCCGCAGGAGACGCAATAGTAGCGTCCGCTCCGGTATACCACATTGCTGCTGCCGCACAGGGCACAGCGAATGGTTTTTGCAGGCGCGGCCATGGTTCCTGTCCTCCGTTTCGTAAGCTGCATATAGAATAGCACGGAAATTCGCATTTGTAAAACGCATCTTTGCTATTGATTTCATGAGCGGTCGTCATGTATAATAGACGCGATAATCAACGGCGAGGTGTTACCATGAGCATTTCCAAATATCAGGTGTTTTTGAAGGTGGTGTCCTGCGGCACGTTTACCAAGGCGGCGGAGGCGCTGAACTTCACCCAGTCCGGCATCAGCCACGCCATTACGTCCCTGGAGAGCGAGCTGGGCATCACGCTCCTCAGCCGCAACCGGGGCGGCGTGGTGCTGACGGCGGATGGCCGGGCCGTGCTGCCCAAGATCGAGAAGCTGTGCGCCGCCCACCATGCCCTCATGCAGACGGTGGAGGGCCTGAAGGATATGGACAGCGGCTTGGTGAAGATCGCCACCTTTTCCAGCGTGTCGGCCCAGTGGCTGCCCCGCATTTTGAAGAGCTTCGGCAAGCTGTACCCCAACATCGAGTTCGAGGTGGTCACCGGTGACTTCTACGACCAGATCGAGAACTGGATCGTCTCCGGCGCGGTGGATTGCGGCTTCCTGCGGCTGCCGTCGGTGAAGCGCCTGCAGACCTACGCCCTGCACCGGGACGAATTGCAGGTCATCGTGCCCTGCGACCACCCTTACGCCCATAGTGATCCCTTTCCCAAGGAGCTGCTGGCGTCAGAGCCGTTTATCCAGCTGGAGGAGGGCGATGACTATGAGATCATGGCGGCCTTCGACGAAATGGGCATCCGGCCCAACGTGAAGTATGTGGCCCGGGAGGATCGGACGATCCTGTCCATGGTATCGGAGGGGCTGGGCATCAGTCTGCTGCCGGAGCTGATGGTGCGCCACAGTCCTGCGCCCATTACCGCCTGCCGCCCGCCTATGACCTTCCACCGTACCATCGGCATCGGCGTGAAGGACGAAAAAGCGCTGTCCAACTCCACCCGGCTTTTCGTGGATTATGTGCGGACGTGGGTGGCGGCAAACGGGGATAAGTGAGATACGCGGACACCGCGCAAAAAAGCGCCTGATCTCGCAAGAGATCAGGCGCTTTTTATCATTTCTTGTTGGAACGCAGCACCACGGGGATATCCAGCGTCTGATCGTCCCGCAGAACGGTCAGCACGATGGTGTCGCCAATGGCATGCTGGCGGCGAATGGCCATCAGGTCGGCGGTGACGGACACGTCCTGTCCGTCCACGGCCAGAATAATGTCTCCGGCCTCTATACCGGCCTCGTCAGAGGCGGAGCCTGCGGTGACGCTGTCCACTATCACCATGCTGGTGCCGTCCTCCAGTACGCCGGTATAGACCATGATGCCCAGCGTGGGCGTGCCGTGGAACTTGCCGTTGGCAATGATGTCGTTGATGACGAAGCTGGCGCTGGAGATGGGCAGAGCAAAACCCAGTCCCTCCACCGTGGCCTCGTCCGGCGCGCCGGTGCCGCTCATTTTCAATGTGTTGATGCCGATGACCTGCCCGTAGCGGTTGCTGAGCGGGCCGCCGGAGTTTCCGTTATTCAGGGCGGCGGTGGTTTGCAGCACGTTCAGGGTGCGGCCCTCCAGCTCCACGTCACGGTTGATGGCGGAGATGATGCCCTCCGTCAGCGTGCCCCGCAGCTCGATGCCCAGCGGGTTGCCGATGGCGTAGACCTGATCGCCCACCACCGCAAGATCGCTGTTGCCGAACTCGGCCACAGGAAGATCCTGCGCGTTCTCCATTTTCAGCACCGCCAGATCCTCGTCGGCGTCATAGCCCACCAGCAGTGCGTCGTACTGCACGCCGCTGGCAAGCACCACCCAGCAGGATTCGCCGCCGGAGATCACGTGGGCGTTGGTGATGACATAACCGTCGGCGGTCATGATGACGCCGGTGCCCACCGAGGCGCTGTCGCCCAGCTCTGCCACCACCAGCACGGTGGCGGGGTTCACCTTGGCATAGACCTCCTGCGCCGTCAGCTCCGGGCCGTGATCCGAGCTGACAGCAAGCTTCAGCGTGGGATCGTAGTCTGTAAATCGCGGGATGGAGGTGGTGTGGTCGCCGAAAATATCCACAATGCTGCTGGCATCGTTATCGCCGTCGGTGTTGTAGCCGTCGTCCTCCGGCTGGCTGAAGATGGCAAACAGCACCACGGCCACTGCCAGCACGCCCATAATGCCCAGAAAGATCCACAACCCCAGATGCTTTTTCTTTTTGGGCGGCTGGGGCGCCGCGGGGCGGACGCTTTCCGGCAGGGGCTGATGATGGATGTAGTAATCCACCACCTCCTTCCCCTGCTGGGGAATATACCAATCCACGACCTCCTGAGGTTCGTTTCTATCTCTCAATTCATCCATATCTCTGGTTACCTTTCCGCGTTGTGAGGCGCCGATAATTGCAGGGTAAAATCAAAGGATGTCAGTCCGTTCTCGCTGGTGACGGAGATGTGCTCCTTGTGCTGGGCCAGAATGGTCTTGACCACATACAGGCCCAGACCGTAGCCGTCCTTATCCTCGCTGCGGGACTTGTCGGACTTGTGGAACCGCTCGAACAGCAGGGGGATCTCCTCCGGCGCGATGGTAGCGCCGTGGTTGCGGACGGAGATGATGGCCTTTTCATCATTGGTGGCCAGCCCCAGATAAAGTGCGGTGTTGGGCGAGGCGAACTTGGTGGCGTTCTCCAGCAGGTTATAGATCACCTGTGTAATGAGATCCCGGTCGCCCTGCACCATAATGGAATCCTCCGGGATATTGGTCTCCACATCCAGCCCCCGGTCGTTGATCTTCTGCTCCATGCTGAGAAGTGCGATACGCATGACCTCGCAGATGTCGAAGTCCTCCTTCTTCATCTCCTTGGACTGGATCTGGGAGATATCCAGCATCCGGCGCACCAGACGGCTCAGGCGGCGGCTCTCGTCCGAAATAATTTGCAGATAGTGCTTCTCCCGCTCCGGCGGGATGGTGCCGTCCAGAATACCGTCGGTATAACCGGCGATGGTGGTCATGGGGGTCTTCAACTCGTGGGACACGTTGGCGATGAAGTCCCGGCGCTGCCGCTCCGTCTCCGCCAGCGAATCCGCCATGGCGTTGAAGGACTGGGCCAGCTCACCAATCTCATCGCTGCGATCCAACTCGGGGATGCGCACGTCGAAGTCACCGGCGGCATAGGCGCGGGTGGCCTTCACCATGTCGGTGATAGGCTGGATCTGCCGCATGGAGGTGACGGAGCTGGCCAGAAAGGCGATCAGCAGAATGATGGCGGAGGTCATCAGGAACAGTCCGATGAAGGAGCGCCACACCTGCATGATCTCCGACTCGTCCATCACCGCCAGCACGATGCCCAGCAGCTGGCTCTCGGTTCCCTTGACCGGGACGGCTACGGCGAACTTCTTGGCGCTGTATGTGCCGTTGACGTTGCTGCGGCCCTGATAGAGAGCCTTCTCGCCCAGAATATCGTCCACGATGTCCTGCGGGATGGTGATGCTGCGGCCCACCAGATCGTTGTCGGTGGTCAGCAGCACATTGCCCTGGGGCGAGCAGATAAGGAAGTCCACATCCGTCATCCGCGACGCCATATCCGCCAGCTTCCGCAGGGCGGTGCTCTGGTCAACGCTGTCGTCGCCCGCGGCGGTAAAGTAATCGGCGGACACCTGCGCGATCAGCTCGGCGCGGGTGCGCATTTCGCCCCGCTTGTCCGCCGTGGTGGTACCGTAGCTGAGGGTGAAGAAGCTGACGCCCAGCAGCAGCAGGGTCAGCAGCACCATACCGGCCGTCAGCGCGAACTGGTGCCAGTACAGGCTATTGAATTTTCGCTTGAACTGTTCGATCATGACGGCTGCTGCACTTCAAACTTATAGCCTACGCCCCACACAGTCTTCAGCGCCCACTGGTCGGAGACGTTTTCCACCTTCTCCCGCAGACGCTTGATGTGTACGTCCACGGTGCGGCTGTCGCCGAAGTAGTCGAAGCCCCAGACCTCGTCCAGCAGCTGATTGCGGGTATACACCCGGTTGGGGGTCACCGCCAGATGGTACAGCAGCTCCAGCTCTTTGGGCGGGGTGTCCACCTTCTTGCCGTCCACCAGCAGCTCATAGCTGTCCAGATCGATCACCAGCTTGTCAAACACCAGACGCTTGCGGGTGTCGTCGGGGATCTCGCTGCGGCGCAGCACGGCGTTGATGCGGGCCATCAGCTCCTTCATCTCGAAGGGCTTCACCAGATAGTCGTCGGCGCCCATCTCAAGGCCGGTGATGCGGTCGGTGACGTCGCCCTTGGCGGTCAGCATAATGATGGGGGTCTTGGCCTTTTCCCGGATGTGGGCGCACACGGCCCAGCCGTCCATCACCGGCAGCATGATGTCCAGCAGCACCATGTCCGGGGCCTTGGCGTCGTATTCCTCCACGGCCTTGCCGCCGTCGTAGGCGATACGCACCTCGAAGCCCTCTTTTTCCAGATACATGCGAATGAGGTCGGAGATATTGTGGTCGTCCTCCACCACAAGGATGTTGCGTGCCATATATGATAGCCTCCCAATGTATTTCTATACTATATTGCCATTATATCGAAGTTGTGGGACGTTTCCTGAACTTTCTGTAAACTCGCGCAGGAAATAATAGCATAGTATACCATACATTTCAGCCGTTGTACAGTCCGATCGTCACACCGGTGTAGTACCACTGCAATATCTCCCGCCATGTTTTGCCCTCCTTGGCCAGCGCGTTGGCCCCGTACTGGCTCATGCCCACGCCGTGGCCGTAGCCGGTGACCCGGAAGGTCACGCTGTCGCCGGAGACCTCCACCGTGAAGGCGGTGCTGCGCAGACCGTACAGGCTCCGCAGCTCCTTGCCGGTGACGGACACGCCGCCCACCGTGACGGAGGCAACCCGTCCCGTATCCGTCAGCAGCACGTCCTTGACCCAGCCACCCGTGTCGCCGGACAGCTTCGCCTCCGGGTGAGCCTTGCAGAAGATGGCGCGGAACTCCTCGGCGGTGAAGGTGTTGACACTGTAATAGTTGGGCACACTGTCGGCGTCCTCCGGGCTTTTCACGCTGACGAGGTACGGCAGCTCCGCCGCCCACACGTCGCCGCTGGCGGCGGTGGCTCCGGCGGAGGAGGAATGGAACACCGCCATGATGGGCGCGCCCTCGTACAGCACCACCTGTCCGTCGGTGTCCGCCACCGCCTGTTGGATCTTGACCTCGCACTGGTCGAATTTATCGCCCCATTTGGCTCTGGCGTCCATCTCGCTGAGCCACGCCGTACAGCAGGCGGGATCGGTACACACGTCGGCGTCGGGATGGCTGTCCTTGGGCGCGGACGCCATGCGGTAGTAGAGATAGGTGCGCTCCGCCACCGCCTGTGCTTTCAGAGCTTCGGTCTCAAAGGCGGCGGGCATCTCGCCCCGTACCACCCCCGGCAGATACTCCGCCGCCGTCATGGTCTCCACAGCGCTGCCGTTCCACAGCCGTACCGTATGGGCGGCGTCGGAGCCTGAGCCGCTTTTCGGAACGCTCTGCTCCGCTTGCAGCGGCGCGGCTGTGCTGCCACCGGTGTTGGTCGTATCCTCCGCCCGCAGCCATGGCGGCAAAAACAGCAGCAGCAACAGCAAAAGTCCCGCTCCAATGGTCTGTCTCATGGTCACACTCCCCTTTCTCAGACCTCCAGTGTAGGGGAATGTTCCGGCGAAAACGGGAGAATCCGGAATTATGACAGCCATCAGGAAAACATTTAATACTTTTGTAACAGTTCCTTACGATGATTTTTAACAACCGTCGGGTATCTTAATACTTGCAAGAGACAAAAACTTTTTTCATCAATCTTCCTGCCATAATAAGCCGAGGGCGTTCCGCCTTCGGCTTTATGGTTTTAATCACCTGGCGCAAAATCTGACGATTTTGCTGCCAAAAGGATCGCGGCCGACTGCGCGCGTCCTTCGGACACACTGGCGGCCGAGAAGAATTTTTCTGACGCACATGTCGTCAGAAAAATGATTTGATTTTTTCGCGGCGTCCGCGCCGCGAACTCTGCGAGGCGTCCGCACCGAAACGAACACCCCGTTCATCCTCATGTGAGGGCGGACGGGGTGTTGTCATTTCATTCAGCAATTGGAGCCTTCGGCCAGGACGGCGTCAAATTCCGTGTACGCTGCCGCCGCGCGGTCAGGGACAGCCACGGTGATGAACCAGCCTGCCATATCGTCTGTTACGACTTCCGCGTGGGTCGTTTCCGCAATTTGGACGCACAGGCCCGTGCCGTCGCCGGTGATGGTGTCCACCGCAAAGCGGTATGTGCCGGTGCTGGCTACCACATACACCAGCAGCAGGGTGTTTTCAGAGAAGAACGTCTCGTCATATTGTTCCGTCACCTCATTGAAAGACGGCATCTCATCATATTTGTAAGATCTGGAAGAAAGACTCTCCGGATGCTCCAAAGAATCCTTGAACTGCGTCAAGTCCTCCAAAGTGTCAAATTTGCAGATGGGAAAATGGCGAACGCTGCTGATGGCCATTTTATCCGCGTTCAGTGCGGCGGAATAAAGCGCCGCTGCATCTGAGATGCCTACTTCGGTCACGGTGGTGTCGGGCGTCTCCATCCAAGTGGTGTCGATGGGTTTTTCGCCGCAGCCCGCCGCGCTCAGCAGAAAGAGAAAAGCGAAAAGGAAACAGATCAGCTTTTTCATGGGATGTACCTCCTGAAAGTAGTGGGGCATCTATTTATAAGACGGAAAATTTTCTCGAAATGTTCCGAAAATTTGCGCTTTTTCGTAATTTTCTATTTCCGCAATCCCTTGAAAAACTCCGACAGCACCGCCTGACAGTCCTCCGCCAGAATACCGCCCACCAGCTGGGGGTGGTGGGGGAAGTCCTCCATGAACAGGTTCAGCACACCGCCGCAGGCCCCCATGGCCCGATCCCGCGCACCGTAGAACACCCGCCTCACCCGTGCGTTAATGATAGCCCCGGCGCACATGGGGCACGGCTCCAGCGTCACATACAGGTCGCAGTCCTCCAGCCGCCACGAGCCCAGCGCTTCGTTGGCCTGTGCCATGGCCTCCATCTCCGCGTGGGAACTGACGGCCTGCTTCTCCTCCCGCTGGTTGCGGCCCCGGCCGATCACCACGCCATCCCTGACAATAACGCAGCCCACCGGCACCTCGCCGTGGGCGGCGGCCTCGCGGGCCAGCGTCAGCGCCTGATGCATATAGTCCTCGTGGGTCATGAGCAGCGCTCCTTTTCAAAAAAATTCCGGAATGAGGTTAAACCCCGGCATATTTGTCCAAACTACTCGTACAATATTGGCAGGGGAAGTATCCCCGCCTCGGACGAGGAGGACATATCATGGCAAAAAAGCAGAAGGATACCCAGTGGCCCACCGACAATGAGCTGCGTCAGGAGCTGGAGCGGATCAACCGCCAGCTGAAGGAGGCCTATGACCGCTTCAACTACGCCTGCGAGCCGGAGCTGGTAGAGGCCAGCATTTTCGAGATCAACGCCCTGAAGGCGAAATACGATTATTTCCTGCGGTGCGTCAAGGAGCGTTCCGGCATGCCCGTGGGCCGCGGCGCGGCAGTCCCGCTGCCCCGGGAGGCCAGTGTGGCGGCGTCTGCAGTAAAGGGAGGGAAGGCATGTCGGTCGTAGAAAAGGTATCGTTGGGACTGGTGCTGCTGTTCCTGCTGGTGGCCATCTGGCGGCTGTTCAAAACGCCGCTGAAGCTGGCGCTGCGGCTGGCGGTGAATACGGCGTTGGGGTTCGGCGCGGTGTGGGTGCTGAACCTCACCACCGCCTATACGGGGCTGAGTCTGGGGCTGAGCCTGTTCAACGCATTGGTCATCGCCATACTGGGCGTACCGGGGTTCTGCCTGCTCCTGCTGGTCAAGTGGGTGCTGGGTACATAAAACAGGCGACGTCTTGTGAAGCTTTCGTAGGGGAGGGGCTCTGCCCCTCCCGTTCAATATACGGAACGGTCTGCGTTGACCGGCGGGCGGGGTAGAACTCCGCCCCTACGCACTGTGCACCAGACGGGGCGTCGGGGACGCCGCCCCCTACAAAAATATACACCATCTCACGGCAGGGGGCACGCCCTGCCGTTTTTCATCGTTCGTCCTTCGTCAGATCCCACCCGTACAGGGGATACCTTTGCAAACTGCCGAACAGCTTCTGCTTCAGGTCGGGGTACCGCTCCTCCAGTGAGGCAATCAGCTCCTTCACCTCCTGACGGCGGCTGTGGCCGTCCATGGGGCAGGGGTTGTGGACGATAGGCAGGCCCTCCCGCAGGGCCGCACGGCGGATGTCGTCTTCGTGACAGTACAGCAGCGGGCGGATCTGGGTCACGCCGGTGCGGTCCAAGAATGTCACCGGCTGGAAGCAGCCGATGCGGCCCTCGAAAAGGAGGTTCATCAGCAGCGTCTCCACCGCGTCGTCATAGTGGTGGCCCAGCGCGATCTTGCGGATGCCCTTCTCCGTCAGGGCGGTGTTCAGGCTGCCCCGCCGCAGCTTGGCGCACAGGGAGCAGGGGTTCTTCTCCTTCCGCTCCTCGAAAATGATCTGGTACACCGGCACCTGTATCCGGGTGTAGGGCACCTCCAGCCTTTCGCACAGCGCCGCCACACCGGAGAAGTCCATCCCCGGCATGCCCATCTCCATGGTGATGGCCTCCACCGTGAAGGGGATGGGATAGAATTTTTGCAGCCGGGCCAGCGATACCAGCGTCAGCAGGCTGTCCTTTCCGCCGCTGACGCCCACGGCGATCCGGTCGCCGGGCTCGATCATATGATAGTCCTCCACGCACCGGCGGACAAGCCCCAGAATATGCTGCATGGCGTACACCTCCAAAAGTGAAATTGCAAGTCTTGAAAACGAGAGATATCAAGAGAAAACGAGAGAAAACGCAAGATGTTTTTATCGTAAATCAAATTGCTGTTGACATCCTGACGCGGTTATGCTATAAATATCCTTGCGCGTTTGGCGCGTTTCCTTACGATTTTAGCAAGGGAACACGAAAAAGTAAAGCAAAATACATTATAATAAATTTGGAGGAAAACACCATGTCCACTTTTATGGCAAACAAGGCCAACATCGAGCGCAAGTGGTACGTCGTTGACGCCGCCGGCAAGCCCCTGGGCAAGACCGCCGTCGTCGTGGCCGATCTGCTGCGCGGCAAGGGCAAAGTCACCTATACCCCCCACGCTGACTGCGGCGATAACGTCATCGTTATCAACGCCGGTAAGGCGGTTCTGACCGGCAATAAGCTGGAGCAGAAGTACTATCGCACCCACTCCGGTTGGATCGGCGGTCTGAAGGAGACCAAGTACCGCATCCTGATGCAGGACAAGCCCGAGCTGGCCATGCGCGTGGCCGTCCGCGGCATGATGCCCCGCAACACCGTTACCAAGGACTCCCTGAAGCGCCTGCACGTCTATGCCGGCGACACCCACGAGCATCAGGCACAGAAGCCCGAGCTGGTCAAGTAATTGAAGGAGGAAACGAAGAATGTATCAGTCCAAGAATCCCTACAAGTACGGCACCGGCCGCCGCAAGTCCTCCGTTGCCCGCGTGCATCTGTTTGAGAACGGTTCCGGCAATATCACCATCAACGGCCGCGACATCGAAGAGTACTTCGGTCTGGAGACCCTGAAGATGGTCGTCCGTCAGCCCCTGTCCGCCACCGATACCCTGGGCAAGGTGGACATCGTTGCTACCGTGGAAGGCGGCGGCGTTTCCGGTCAGGCCGGCGCCCTGCGTCACGGCATCAGCCGCGCTCTGCTGCTGGTGAACCCCGAGTACCGTGCTGTCCTGAAGAAGGCTGGCTTCCTGACCCGCGATCCTCGTATGAAGGAGCGTAAGAAATACGGTCTGAAGGCCGCCCGTCGCGCACCTCAGTTCTCCAAGCGCTAAACGTTATATTGCGTCTTTTCGGTTCCGGAAGCCATTTGGCTTCCGGAACTTTTTTGCCGTCCGCCGTGTTTGCCCTCGTTGTGTCAGCCGATGCCCGCGCCCATTCGGGGCGGCCATCGGGACGCTGCGGTCGGCGGCTAAAAACGTGCCACCGGCACGTTTTCTTAACGCCCCGACAGTTCTCCAAGCGCTGAGTTTATACTCTGTTTTTCAACAAAGGCTCCTGCCGAAGCAGGAGCCTTTCCCTTTTTCAAAGCCGGAGCGAACTCACGTCCCGCCCTTTTCCTTGGGACGCTTCACCAGCAGCATAACGCCCGTCACTAGCAGATATACGCCGAAGGGCTTTCGCAGCAGCTCCGTGTCCACGACGGCGGAGAGCCACGCACCGCCCGCCGCCGTCAGCAAGCCCCATGGCACGGCCTGCCGCAGCGCCGCCTTGTCCAACAGGCCGCTTTTCCGGTGGAACAGCAGCCCCGCCCCGGCGGTAGGCAGGAAATACAGCAGATTGATGCCTCGTGCGGCGTCGGGATCGACCCCCAGAAACAGCGTCATCACCAACAGCAGCAGCGTCCCGCCGCCCACGCCCCAGGCCGAGAGGATGCCGGTGCCTATCCCCACCGCCAGCGGCAGCAGCCACTCCGTCACAGCAGATACCTCACGCCGCCGTACAGCAGGAACAGGGCGAACAGGCGGCGCAGCCACAAACCGCCGACCTTGCCGAACAGCAGACCGCCCAGCGCACCGCCGATGCCGCCGCCAATGAGATACGGCAGCGCCAGCAGCCAGTCGAAGCCGCCCCGCAGCACACAGATGGCTGCCGACAGTACGCACAGGGGCAGTATCACCGCCACGCAGGTGGCCAGCGCCCGCTTCTGTTCCAGACCGCACCATTCCGTCAGCATGGGGGAGAGCACCATACCGCCGCCTCCGCCGAAGGTGCCGTTCACCAGCCCTGCCGCCGCGCCCGCCAGCCGCAGCTTTCCCTTTTGCTCCATTTTTCTCCACCTCCATAAATATGTAAGGCCGCCGAAGGGCGGCCTTTTGCGCAGACTTCTTAATACTTGCGGAAGCTCTGGCAGTCGGTGCACTGATCCATGGAGGGGTTCTGCTCATGGGTGCCCACCTGAATGGAGTTCAGGCCGCAGCGGTTCACGTCCTTGCAGTGATGGGCGCAGCTGGTGACCGTGCAGTTGATGGCGCTGTTGGGGGTGCACTCGCAGCCGTCGTTGGTGCAGCCGCACTTTTCATAATTGCTCATTGTGGTTTCCTCCCGAATAAAAAAGTAAGATCAGGCGCGAAAAGCGTGGCTTTCCATTCGCCTGACCATAGTGTGTCCGTCAACAGCGTGAGTATGCAGTTGAAAATTTTTGAAATGATAAGATGTGAAGCTGCCTTTGCTGCCGCTGGCCGTTGTGTTGAAAAATTTTTGCATCCACCGAGCGGCGGGGTGAGGTCACCCCGCCCTACGAAATTGTGGAAAAAACCTGCTGCATCTGTCGTGTGGGCCGATGAGGGCATCGCCCCGTATGACAGAAGTACACGTTTCTTGTCCTGTCATTGCGAACCAGTGCGCACACTGGTGTGGCAATCCGTTCTTTTCTGATATCGTAAGGACACGGATTCCCACGCCAGTGACGCCGGTCACTGGCTCGGAATGACAGGGCTCGCCCCGCAGGCGCACCCTATCATTCCACCTCCACCGCCACGCTGACGCCGATCTGCTCGGCGCACTCTGCCGTCAGCGTCACCAGCAGCACATCACCCTGCCGCGCGGTGGAAAACCGGGTAGACGTTACCGTGCCGCCCTCCGTCAGCAGCGCCTCCAGCTGCCGCAGCAGCTGCTTCTGGCCCTCCAGCTTTGCCTGCTCCTCGGTGCGCTGTACCGCCTGCGTGTCCCATTGCGTGGTTTTCTCCACTGCCAGCGTCACCGGAAGACGCAGCCCGAAGGGCAGCGTCAATGGGTGATACGTTACGGTTTTGCCGCAGCCTGCCCCTAACATGCTGCCTTTTCCGTATAATTTTATCCGCTGTTTTCCCACATCCAGCGCCAGACGCATGCCGGTTTTCCCGTCGCCCGCCTTTTCCTCCGCCGCCAGCGGTATTGCCGCCGTCAGCTCATACCATGTTCGGGCGTATACCCGGCCCCGCCCCGGCATGAACCGCACCCCGGCGGAGGGGGAGTCCGCCACGCCGGAAATAAGAAGCTGTCCCTCCGTTACGGTGGAGCCGGCCATCACCTGCGCCTGCCCGTCCAGCGTCTCGACCTTGGTCACAAGGCCGCCCCGGCGGGCCACCACATTGGCGGGCGCGGACTTGTCGGCGATCTCCGGCGGCCGCTTCCGCTCCACCACCTGCACATGGGCGGTGCAGCCCTTCACGTTCACCGCCAGCCACGAGATATCGTTCAGCTCCAGCAGCACATGGTTTCGCAGCTCCTCCTGATCGAAGCCCAGCGCCCGTGTGCCGATGGCCACGCCGTTGTGCTCCAGCGCCCGAAGGATCTGCTCCGTGGGCACGGTGTCGTTGCCCGTTACCTGGAAATCCCAGATGAACAGCGTGCCGTACCAGTACAGCGCCAGCACCAGCGCCGCCGCTGCCAGCAGCACATACCGTCGCCGCATCCGCCCCAGCGTCAGAGGTGCGCCCTGCTCCCGCAGCCGCCGCAGCGCCGCGCCGCACTCCGCCGCCACCGTCTCCAGCTGGGCCGCGCCCTCCCGCGTGGTGCGCAGGGTAAAGCGCTCCGCCGTCTCCCACCGCACGTCCCAGAAGGGGATCTCATGGGCGGCGCACAGGTTCAGCACCCGTTCCGGCGCGGGGCTCTGGCACTGAAACAGCACCGTGCCCCGCAGATAGTTCCATACCTTTGCGTACATAGCTACTCCACAAATTCGATGTTTTCAATGATCCCGTCGATCCGCAGCTCCTGATCGGTCATGGCCTGCAATTGCAGGTCCCGCCCCAGAATACGCACCACCACCGAGCCGCCGTTGATGTCCACCCGCTCCGTGGAATAGCCCAGCACGCCCCGGTGGCGATCCATATAGAAGCAGCGGTTGCCGGACAGTTCCATCCGGGGAACGTCCGGGGCCAGCACCGGCGGCAGATCCAGCCGGTCGGCGGCTTCCAGCCCCTTTTCCATCAGCCGTTTGCGTATTTTTTCGCCCATTGTCCTCCCCTCCCGTGGAAGATTATGCGCCGCGCCGGAGAAACTTGCCTGTCCGGCATGCGCCGCCCTGTCCGCGCATAGGCTTTTCCGGGGTGAGGCATATGCGGGAATGGGGAAGAAGGGCGGCGCTGGCCGCCGCGCTGCTGGTGTGTATGGCGGTGCTGCTGTGGCAGAACGAAACGGTCTCCGCCGCCGTGCGGCAGGGGCTCGCGCTGTGCGCCCGGTCGGTGATCCCGTCGCTGTTCCCCTTTTTCGTGGTGGTGTCCTTCGCCGTGGGCTGCGGCTTCTTCGCGGCGCTGCGGCGGCTGGGACTTCCCGTGGGAGCGGCGGTGTTTCTGGTGGGCATCGTGGGCGGCTACCCCGTGGGCGCCCGGACGGTGGGCGAGCTGTACCGCGGCGGAGGTCTCTCCAAGGCGCGGGCGGAAACGCTGCTGACCTTCTGCAACAACGCCGGTCCGTCCTTCATTTTTGCCATCGCCGGGGTGGGGGTGTTCGGCAGCCAGAAAGTTGGTCTGATCCTGTACGGCATCCATGTCCTCTCGGCGCTGGCG
Organism: bacterium; assembly: GCA_963640475.1. Lineage (GTDB taxonomy): Bacteria > Bacillota > Clostridia > Oscillospirales > Oscillospiraceae > Vescimonas. The sequence continues at coordinate 14,735 of CAVHYW010000014.1, forward strand.
GCGGGGGGACTGCTGGGTGCGCTGCGACCTGTCCGAAACGCATCAAAACCCGATCGTTTTGACATGAAACACGGCAGTAATGACATGAAATCGGCCCGCTGTGACATGAAAATGGCCGGTAACGGCACGAAGTTGCCCGCTCTTTTTGTCTCCTGTGTGGGCGGCGCGGCGACGGCCATGGTGAACATCTGCGCCTTTGTCATCTTCTTTCTGGTGGTGATGGCGCTGGTGCGGCAGGCGTGGCCCGCTGTGCCGCCGCTGGCGCTGGGTCTGCTGGAGCTGACCGGCGGCGTCACGTCGCTGGCGGCGTCCCCCGCAGGCTTCTGCATGGCGGCGGCGCTGCTGGGCTGGGGCGGCGTGTCCGTCCACTGCCAGACGGCGGCGGTGCTGGAGGATACAGGTCTTTCCCTGCGCCGGTATCTGCTGGCAAAGGCGCTTCAGGCGGTGGTCTCCGCCCTTTTCGCGCTGGGGCTGTGCTGTTTTTTGCTTTAACGAAAAAAAGACGTGCAAAACGGCGGGCAAGGCGCTATAATAAGGAGCAAATCAGTCTATCGAAAAAGCTTCGCAGAATTCGCCGCCCGCAATGGCGGCGAACAAATCGAATCATTTTTTGACGCGACATGTGCGTGGCAAAAAATACTTTGCGCGGAGAGAGTGTTTTTTCGCTCATTTATGAGCGGAAAAGCGCGGGTCGGAGCGATTTCTTTATTTGTCAAAAAAGGGCTATGCCTTTTTGACAAGCTGAAATATCAACATCCCGAAGGAGGGATATCATGCGCATTACTGTAAAAGTCGGCACGTCCACGCTGGCCCATGCCACGGGGCGGCTGAATATCCAGCGGATGGAAACGCTGTGCAAGGTGCTCAGCGACCTGAAAAACGCAGGCCACGAGATCATTCTGGTGTCCTCCGGCGCCATCGGCATGGGCGTGGGCAAGCTGAACCTGCCGGGGCGGCCCAAGGATATGCCCACCAAGCAGGCGGCCGCCGCCGTGGGCCAGTGCGAGCTGATGTATACCTACGACAAGCTGTTCAACGAGTACAGCCACACGGTGGCGCAGGTGCTGCTGACCGGCGAGGACGTGAAGAACGAGCGCCGCAGCCGCAACATGCGCAACACCATTTTCCGGCTGCTGGAGCTGGGCGCGCTGCCCATCATCAACGAGAACGACGCCGTGGCTACCGACGAGATCGGTGTGGAAAACACCATCGGCGAGAACGACACCCTGTCCGCCATTGTGGCGGCGGCGGTGGGGGCAGAGCTGCTGATCCTGCTAAGCGACATCGACGGCCTGTACGACAGCGATCCCCACAAGAATCCGGACGCGAAGCTCATCAGCACCGTGTCCGCCATCGATGACAGTATTCTGGCGCTGGGCGGCGGCAGCGGCAGCGCCCTCGGCACCGGCGGCATGGCCACCAAGCTCCACGCCGCGCAGGTGGCCACGGCGGCAGGCTGCGAAATGGTCATCGCCAACGGCCAGCGGCCTGAGCTTCTCTATGACATCGTGGCGGGCAAGCCTGTGGGCACCCGTTTTCTGGCAAAGGAGGGCAAGTGAATGACCACCATTGACATTCTGAAAAAAAACAAGGCGGCGTGGAAAACCATCTGCAATGCCTCCAACGAGACGAAAAACGCCCTGCTGCTGGCCATGGCCGACAGTCTGGAGCAAAACTGCGCCGCTATTCTGGAGGCCAACCGGGCGGATATGGACGCGGCACGGGGCCACATCTCCGACGTGATGCTGGACAGGCTGTATCTGGATGAAAAGCGGGTGGCCGCCATGGCTGCCGGTATCCGGGACACCACGGCCCTGCCCGACCACACGGGACGTATTCTGTCGGAGGTGCATCGCCCCAACGGCATGACCATCTATAAAAAGCAGGTGCCGCTGGGACTGGTGTCCATCATCTATGAAAGCCGCCCCAATGTCACCTCCGACGCGGCGGCGCTGGCCATCAAGAGCGGCAACGTGTGCATGCTGCGCTGCGGCAAGGAAGCCTACCGCTCCGCCCACGCCATCGTGAAGGCGCTGAAGGCGGGCATTACGGCGGCGGGCGGCGATCCGGATATCCTCAACATCACCGAGGACATCAGCCACCAGAGCGCCGACGATATCATGACCGCCAAGGGGCTGGTGGATCTGCTGATCCCCCGTGGCGGCGCGGGCCTGATCCGCACCTGCGTGGCAAACGCCACCGTCCCCTGCATCGAGACCGGCACCGGCATCTGCCATGTGTATGTGGACGACAGCGCCGACCTCCAGATGGCGGTGAACATCGTGGTGAACGCCAAGGCCAGCCGTCCCTCCGTGTGCAATGCCGAGGAGGTGCTGCTGGTACACAGCGCCGTGGCGGAGCAGTTCCTGCCCCTGCTGAAAAAGGCACTGGTGGATGACCGGCTTGCGGCGGGACAAGTGCCCGTAGAGCTGCGGCTGGATGAGCGGGCGGCGGCCATCATCCCCGGCACCCCTGCCGGAGAGCGGGACTTTGACACGGAGTTTCTGGACTACATTCTGGCGGTCAAGGTGGTGGACAGCGTGGACGAGGCCATCGCCCACATTCTGGCTCACTCCACCGGCCACAGCGAGTGCATCGTCACGGAGACGGCGGAGCATGCCCAGCGGTTCGTTGACGAGACCGACAGCGCGGCGGTGTATGTGAACGTGTCCACCCGGTTCACCGACGGCGGCGAGTTCGGCCTGGGCTGCGAGATGGGCATTTCCACCCAGAAGCTCCACGCCCGGGGCCCTATGGGGCTGGATGAGCTGAGTACCTATAAGTACATCATCAAGGGCAGCGGACAGATACGGTAAACGAAAATAAGAGCGGCACAGCTGGTCAGCTGTGCCGCTCTTCGGCTTATAGTATGTGCTGCTCTTTTTCAAAGATTCCCCTGTGTAAGGAGGGAGAGAGCTGTGCGCTGTCAGTGATTGGCAATAAAAACGATGTCCTGCTTTGCCCAGAAATCGGGCGTAAAGTGAATCTCCAATTCTTTCCAGTCGGAAGGTACCTCGAAGCCGATGGTACCTTTCATTTTTTTGCCTGCGGCTATTGTACCGTCCAGCTGATTGTCATTGCTTTCCAACTGCGCACTGAGACTGTAATTGCAGGCATAGCTGTCGCAGTAGGCGTCAAAGCACAGGACGGAACTGATGTTGATCTCACTGGCAGAGTTATTTTCAATCGAAAAAGAGCAGAGCACAAAATACATTGCCATCTCCGGGCTTGTTATAGGCAGAGCCGCTGTTTTCTGTCACGGCGTTCAGTGAAACAACGATATCATTCAATTCCACCTTGTCTCCCACATAGAACTTATTTTCGCCGGAAGATACCGTATTACTGTTGCCGTTGTCAGGCGTATTGGGCTGTGCCATATTGCTGTCATTGACCGGTTCGTTTTGGCCCACCTTTTTCGGCCCGGAGCTGCCTGTACCAATTGCGGCCAGAACTATGACCACGATAATGACCCAGAACCACCATTTCTTGTAGATGGGGCGCTTTGCATTTGTGTTTTTGACGCCACACTGAGGACAGACCTTGGTGTTATTTTCCAAATGTGCGCCGCAGTTCCTGCAAAAAGAACCCTTATTTTCCATCATAGACTCTCCTTTTATCGAAAAATACCAAATTGGGATATTTTCATTATACCGTTTTGGGATAATTAAGTCAAGGGGAGATGCTATGAGAATCAGAGAACTGCGAAATGAACAACGTATCACACAGCTGAAGATGGCTTTAGATCTAAATATGTCTCAGAATACGATCAGCCGCTATGAAAACGGAGAACGGGAACCGGGTATTGCAGAGCTGATCCGCATTGCGGACTATTTTCATGTCAGTATTGATTATCTGGTGGGAAGAAGCGACAGCCGGGAATGTGATAAATAGAAAAGAACCGCCTTGGGCGGTTCTTTTAGCATATATTGACCTTTATAGCAGCTCTTATTTCTCCGGCCAGGCGGGATAGTCCCGCTGGATGTAGGCGCAGACCTCCTGCCGGTCGATCCCCAGCGCCGCCGCCAGCTCGCCGTACAGCTGCTCCTCTGCCCGGCGCAGATACCGCTCGTCCAGCTGGCTGACCTTCCGGCCGTGCTGCAGCGCCCAGTGGCGGCGATGGCAGACATGCTTAATCATGGCGGCCATGCGGCCGCAGTCATAGGAGGTCACCACATCGTGATAGTGATCCTTGGCGGCCCGCTGGCCCGTCCCCTCCGGGGCCTCCGGCGGCAGCTGCGGCAGCGCCGCCAGAAAATCGGCGGCCTCCTGCGCCGTCATCACCGGGCGCATCAGCACCCGCGTGTCCACCGGTGTCATCACCTGTCCGGAGCGGTACAGCGGCGAAAGGGTATAGTATTCCTTCGTCTTGTCGTAGCCCGACGTGTGGGGCGTGCCGACGCCGTCCACACGGCAGACACCCTCGCCGCCGTAAACCACCAGATCGCCTACTGTAAACATGACTGCTCCTCTCTCCATACAAAACACACAAAGCACACAGCAAAACACTGAAAAAAGCACGGCCCTATGGCCATGCGCCTTACATTTATTGGTAATAGTATACCACAGATCTCGACAAAATGTAAGAGGAAAATTCAAATTTTTACAGAAAAAACGTCTCTTGCCCCAGTGCAAGAGACGTTTTTTTGCAGAAATTACCCGATTATTTGAACAGCCACCGGCAAATGAGGATCACCACGCAGGCGCCGCCTACGCCGATGAGGAACGAGCCGAGAGAGTTCCGGGCCACCAGACCGATGGCGCCTGCCAGCCAGTTGCCCACACCGCTGCCTACGATGCCCAGAATGATGTTGCGCAGGATGCCGCCCTTGCTGCCCATCAGCTTGCCTGCCAGCCAGCCGATGATGCCGCCCACGATAATAGACCAGATCATATGTAGTTCTCCTTTACGTTTACTTTCCGCTGGCGCGGTCCTGCTGGATCAGCAGCTTCAGCGCCTCGACGCCTACGGTGACGGCGGAGGTGGTATCCTCGTTCATGTCCTGATCGAGGCCCGCGGCTTCCCGCTCCTGATTCCAGATCACATGGAAGCAGCTGCCGCAGCGGCAGTGCAGGGCGTTGGCCGCCACGAACAGCGCGGCGCTCTCCATCTCGCTGGCCTTGACGCCCAGACGCTTCCACGCCTCCCACTTGTTCAGCAGCTCATAGGATACGGGCATACGTGCCGGGGAATGCTGACCGTAGAAGGAGTCCTTGCACTGCACCACGCCCACCTGCGTGCGCTTGCCCATGGCTTTGGCCGCCTGCACCAGCGCGGTGGTCACCTCGAAATCCGCCACTGCCGGGTATTCGATGGGGGCGTATTCCCGGCTGGTATGTTCGAAGCGGATGGCACCGGCGGCGATGACCACGTCGCCGCTGCGGACATCCAGATCGATGCCGCCGCAGGTGCCCACGCGGATGAAGGTATCCGCGCCGATGTTGTGCAGCTCCTCCATGGCGATGGAGGCCGACGGGCCGCCGATGCCGGTGGAGCAAACGGAGACCTTCTCGCCCAGCAGCGTGCCGGTATAGATGGTGTACTCCCGGTTCTGGGAGACGAAATGCGCGTCATCAAACAGCGCGGCGATCTTCTCGCAGCGGCCGGGGTCGCCGGGCAGGATCACATAGCGGCCCACGTCACCCTCGACGCAGTGGATATGAAACTGTTTTTCCAGTTTTTGCATAACGCACCTCCAAGTGATTGCAAATCGTTATATAAGCGGTGGATATTACAAAAAGTATTTGATACAAAAAGAGTGGATTATTATTTTACCACAGTTCGCGGAAAAATGCAACGCTGGCAGAAGTTACAGCGGGAGTTTCGCCGGAAATCGACCATACTATCCTCGACACGGTTTCGCGTGCCTGACTTTTGCGAAAAGGAGGATGGGATATGAAGGAAAAAGTGATCGCGCTGACCATGGCGGCGCTGCTGGCGCTGGCGCTGACCGGCTGCGGCGAGGACAAAAGCAACACCAACCGTCCCGGCAGCGACAGCAACAGCACCACTAACAACAGCGGTAACGCCAATAACGACGCCAACGGCGGCACGGTGGACGACGGCGTCACCGACAGCAACGGCACTACCCGGAATGGTAAGGGCCGCAGCGGCTACGGCGCTTACCGGGACAACGGCAGTGACAGCGCCTTCAACGACAACCACGGCAGCACCTTCGGCGGCGTGGGCGAGGAGCTGAAGGAGGACGCCCAGCAGTTCCCGCCCACGGTGTGGGACAGCATGACCGGAAACCATGGCGCCAGCGGCACCGCCACATGGCGGCAGATGCTGGAGAACGGCTTTGTGCATGACACCGACGGCTTTTTGCTGGACGGCGAAAATGCCTGCTGGTCATAAGGAAACGGGGCGGAGGACAGCGCGTGCCTCCGCCCTTCTGCCGTTCTGACGGCGGCAGGCGGCACATATGCTGAAGGGCGGCAGCGCCGTGGGGCGGACGCGGCGTGATGCAAAAAAGCCGGGGCTGGAAAAGCAGCCCCGGTTTTTTCATGAAAGGAGAGAGAGAATAACAATGTGAAAAACAATACTTTCTTGGTCTGGTGCTACTATACAACGGCAAGGGGTGGATGTCAACGAGTATGACAAACAATTCACAAATTGTTCACAGCGCCGGCAGCGGTTTCCTCTTGACGATTCAAAATGTCTGTGGTAGTATTTAGCGTGCTAATTTTTAGTATGCTAAATATTTAAAATTTTGCGAAGAAGGAGGAGTTGCCATGGGATGCCGGGATATTCATGATGCGACGCAGATCGGCATGCTGATGGGCTATTGCGACCACCAGATGCACCGGCTGATGACACGGATGCTGCGGCAGTACGACGTATCTCCCATGCAGTGCCGGACGCTGACCTTTCTGCGGGAGGCCGAGGGCGAGGTGAACCAGCGGATGCTGGAGGAGCATTTGATGGTAAAGCCCTCCACCGCCAGCGGCATCGTGGGACGGCTGGAGGAAAAGGGGCTTGTGCGCCGCCAGACCAGCGAAAGCGACGGCCGGTGCCGTATCCTTGCGCTGACCGACAGCGGGCGGCAGTTCTATGCCCAGTTCTGCGCCATCGCCGATCAGGTGAACGCGCAGGCGGGGCAGGGACTTTCCGAGGAGGAAAAGGATACGCTGCGGCGGCTGCTGCTGCGGATCGCGGACAATCTCAGCGAAACTCAGGAGGACACAGAATGAAAACATTTTTCCCATATACCAAGGGCTACCGGCAGTGGATCCTGCTGGGCGTGCTCTGCTCCATTGCCGAGGCGGTGCTGGAGCTGGAGCTGCCCCAGGCCATGAGCGAGATCGTGGACGTGGGTATCGCCAACGGCGACCGGGCCTATATTCTGCTGACGGGCTTGAAAATGCTGGTGCTGGCGCTGCTGGCGCTGGCGGGCGGCGTAGGCGCGGCGGTGTTCGCCGCCAAGGCGTCCATGGGCTTCGGCGCACAGGTGCGTCAGGCGGAGTATGAGCAGGTACAGCGCTTCTCCTTCGCCAATATCGAGCATTTTTCCACCGCCAGCCTCATCACCCGCCTGACCAACGACGTGTCGTCGGTGCAGATGACGCTGTTCATGGGTATGCGCATGTGCGTCCGCGCACCGGTCATGCTCATTACCGCGCTGGTGAAGGCCTTGCAGATCAGCCTTGACCTCAGTCAGGTCTTTCTGGTGACGGTGCCGCTGCTGATCATCGCGGTGGTCATTGTGATCCGCTATGTGGGGCCGTTCTTTACCGCTCTGCAAAACGCTACCGACGACGTGAACCTTGTGGTGCAGGAGAATCTGAACGCCGTGCGTGTGGTAAAGTCCTTCGTCCGGGAGGACGAGGAGACCGAGAAGTTCCGCCAGCGTAACGACAAGCTGCGGGATACCGCCCAGCGGGCCTTCGGCTTTGTGGTGATGTTCATGCCCATCATGATCCTGCTGATGGGCGGCACCATTGTGGCCCTGATGTGGCTGGGCGGCCACGACGTGGCGGAGGGTACCCTCATGTCCGGCGACCTGATGGCCTTCTTTACCTACGCCAGCGAGATCCTGATGTCCCTGATGATGGTGTCCATGGTGCTGATGATCCTGACCCGCGCCATTGCCTGCGGCAAGCGCATCAAAGAGGTGCTGGAGGAGCAGCCGGAGATCACCGACGCGCAGGCTGACAGCGGCCTGACGGTGGAAAACGGGGACATCCGCTTTGAGCATGTGTACTTCAAGTACCATCCCACGGCGGAGGCATGGAACCTGAACGACATTGACCTGCATATCGAAAGCGGCATGACGGTGGGCATTCTGGGCGGCACCGGCAGCGCCAAGTCCACGCTGGTCAGCATGATTCCCCGGCTCTATGAGGTCAATGAGGGCGCCGTCTATGTGGGAGGACACAACGTAAAGGACTATACCATGGAGGCGCTGCGTGACGGCTGCGCCATGGTCTTGCAGAAGAATACCCTGTTCTCCGGCACCATCCGGGAGAACCTGCGGTGGGGCCGCGAGGACGCCACCGACCAGGAGATCGCCGACGCCTGCCGCATGGCCTGCGCCGACGAGTTTATCGAGAAAATGCCCGACGGGTACGACACCCATATTGAGCAGGGCGGCACCAACGTGTCCGGCGGCCAGAAGCAGCGCCTGTGCATCGCGCGGGCCATCCTGCGGCGGCCCAAGGTGCTGATCATGGACGACAGCACCTCCGCCGTGGATACCGCCACCGACGCCAAGATCCGCGCCGCCCTGAAGGACGCCCTGCCCGGCACCACCAAGCTGATCATTGCCCAGCGTGTTACCTCCGTGATGGACGCGGACATGATCCTTGTGCTGGACGACGGGCGCATCGTGGGGCAGGGCACCCACGCGCAGCTGATGGACAGCTGCGATATCTACCGCGAGGTCTATGAATCCCAGCAGGAAGGAGTGAGCATCGATGGCTGACAACAAGACGAGAGCGCCCCGGGGCGGCGGACATGGCGGCCCCAACGGTCACGGCTTCCAGCGGCCCAAGGACATGAAGGGCACCTTCAAAAAGCTGATGACCTATGTGGGCAAATACAAGGCGGCGCTGGTGCTGGTGGCGGTGTGCCTGATCCTCAGCACCGTGGGCAGCGTGGCCTCCAGCTATATGCTCAAGCCGCTGCTGAACAACTATATCCTGCCCGGCGATTTCCCCGGCCTGCTGAAAATGCTGGTGCTGATGGGCGGCCTGTTTGCCCTCAGCGCATTGTGCTCCTTCGCCTATGCCCGCATCATGGTGCATGTGGCCCAGCGAACCGTGGCTGCCATCCGGCAGGACCTGTTCGACCGTTTGCAGCAGCTGCCCGTCAGCTACTATGACCAGCACCAGTCCGGCGACCTGATGAGCCGGTTCACCAACGATATCGACACCGTGTCGGAGATGCTGAACAGCAGCTTCGCCAGCATCATCTCCAATGTGCTGACGTTTCTGGGCACGGTGCTGATGATGATCATTCTGAACCCGTGGCTGACGCTGATCACCTTCGGTTTCCTTGCCATGATGGGCGTGGTGGTAAAGGTCATCGGCGGCCGCAGCCGTGTGAACTTCCAGCGGCAGCAGGCGGCGCTGGGCGCGGTGAACGGCTATATCGAGGAGATGATCGAGGGCCAGAAGGTCATCAAGGTCTTTAACCATGAGAAGAAGGCCATCAGCCAGTTTACCGCCCTCAACGACGAGTACCGGCAGGCCGCCACAGCGGCACAGGCCTACGCCGGTATGATGATGCCCGCCATGGGCAACCTCAGCAAGATCAACTACGCCGTCACCTGCTGCGTGGGTGGCCTGCTGGCCATCGGCGGCATGTTCGACGTAGGCTCGCTGGGCGCGTACCTGCTGTACGTCAAGCAGGTGAGCCAGCCCATCGGCCAGATCAGCCAGCAGGTGAACACGCTGTTGGCTGCCGCGGCAGGTGCGGAGCGCATCTTCGCCGTCATGGACGCCCAGCCGGAGACCGACGAGGGCAAGACCGTCATCGTCCGGGTGGAAAAGGACGGAGATACCCTGACCGAGACTACGGAGCGCACCGGCCGCTGGGCATGGAAGAAGCCCGACGGCACGCTGGTGGAGTTGAAGGGCGACGTGCGGTTCGACCATGTGACCTTCTCCTATGACGGGGAAAAGACAGTGCTGCACGATGTGTCACTGTTCGCCAAGCCGGGCCAGAAGATCGCGTTTGTCGGCTCCACCGGCGCGGGCAAGACCACCATCACCAACCTCATCAACCGCTTTTACGACATTCAGGAGGGCATCATCACCTACGACGGCATCGACGTGAAGGACATTGCCAAGGATTCCCTGCGCCGGTCACTAGGCATGGTATTGCAGGATACCCACCTGTTTACCGGCACCATCGCCGACAACATCCGCTACGGCAAGCTGGACGCCACCGACGAGGAGATTCGCGCCGCCGCCAGGCTGGCCAACGCCGATACCTTCATCCGCCATCTGCCCCAGGGCTACGACACCGTCATCACCGGCGACGGCGCGGGCCTCAGTCAGGGCGAGCGGCAGCTGCTGGCCATTGCACGGGCCGCTGTGTCCGATCCTCCGGTGCTGATTTTGGATGAAGCCACCAGCTCCATCGACACCCGCACCGAGACGCTGATCGAGCGGGGCATGGATTCCCTGATGGAGGGCCGGACAGTGTTCGTTATCGCCCACCGTCTGTCCACCGTCCGCAACGCACAGGCCATTCTGGTACTGGAGAACGGACAGATCATCGAGCGGGGCGACCACGCCCAGCTGCTGGAGGAAAAGGGCCGGTACTATCAGCTGTATACCGGTCAGGCAAAATTGAGTTAAAAAGGAGAGACGATCATGACAGAGAAGGAGCTTTGCCAAAAGGCCATCGACATGCTGGATATGGCGTATGTCCCCTATTCCCACTTTCCCGTGGGCGCGGCACTGGAGTGCAGCGACGGCACGGTCTACACCGGCTGCAACATCGAAAACGCCGCCTACGGCGCCACCATCTGCGCCGAGCGCACCGCCATCTTCAAGGCTGTCAGCGAGGGACACCGTGACTTTGTCCGCATCGCCATCGCCGGACGCAGCGACGATTACTGCGTGCCCTGCGGCACCTGCCGTCAGGTGATGATGGAGTTTGCCCCCAACATGGAGGTCATCTGCATCAACAAGGCGGGCGACGCGAAGAAATTCGCTTTGAAGGAATTACTTCCTTATGGTTTCGACCAAACGTGGTTATAATTATTCGTATGTTTTCCACAGATTACCGGGAACAAAACGGCGAAAAAACACGTCTAACAAAGCAGACCCGCATGAATTGCGGAAACCAAGGAGGATATGTTTGATGAAAAAGCTTTTTGCACTGATGCTGGCCGCTGTGATGGTACTGTCCCTCGTGGCCTGCGGCGGTAACGACACCAAGACTGACGAGCCGACCGGCGACCAGCCCGCCGGGATCACCAGTGCGCTGAACCTGTTGGAGACCGTGTGGAACGACTACGGCGAGGACGAGAAGTTCGCCGTGGTGGGCGGCGGCCCCGACGCTGAGCAGATGGTGGAGAACGCCCCCGGTGCTTTCGACCTGACCGACCGGTCTCTTGCTGAGCACAGTCTGGTGCTGCCCGAGACGGCGGAGGTGGACGATGCCGCGTCTCTCATCCACATGCTGAACGCCAACACCTTCACCGCCGCGGCCTATCATGCCACCGGCGACGCGCAGGCGCTGGCCACCACGCTGCGGGACGCCGTTCAGGCCAACCGTTGGATGTGCGGCTTCCCCGACAAGGTGGTGGTGGCCGTTCGCGGTGAGTATGTGGCCGTGGCCTTCGGTGCCGAGGATCTGGTGGACGCCTTTGCCGGCCGTCTCAGCGGCATCTTCGGCATGGAGCTGGTGTACGACGAAGCCGTTCAGGCGTGAGAAACACCGTCGTAAAAGGGGCAGTCTTCGTGCTGCTGAGCTGCGCCCTTGTGCTGGGCGCGGCGAAATGGATCCCCACACAGGAAGCGCCGCCTGCGGCGGCGCTTCCTGACGTGTATGTGTATGAGGGGTATGCCGTGTCCACCGAGGCGGCGTATGACCAGAAGTCGCTGGACTATGCCGCGCAGAAGTTCCGGCAGCTGTATGACAGCTATCTGACCGGCAATGCCGGACACATCTATCTGTCGGTGATCCCCGACAAGGGCAGCTTTACCATGCCGCCGGAGGGCTACACCCCCGCTTCCGCACAGGAGACGGCGGAGGCCCTGCTGGCACAGCTGGACTTCGTGCAGTATGCGGACATCGCGCCGGGGCTGACGCTGGCGGATTACTACCGCACCGATCCCCATTGGCGGCAGGAGTGTCTGATCTCCACGGCGCAGACGCTGGCGCAGGCCATGGGCGTGCCGCCGGCGGGCGATTTTCGGGAGAATACCGTGGATGCGCCGTTCTACGGCACCTATGCCGACAAAGCGGCGGATACCCTGCGGTATCTCACCAGTGATGTGCTGGACGCCTGCACCGTATACGACTATGAGACGGAAGCGCAGGAGACGCTGTACGACCTGTCCGCCGTGGACACGGACACGCCCTATGACCTCTATTTGCAGGGGAGCCGCTCCCTGCTGCGGATCGACAGTCCGCTGGCAGCCACCGATAAAACGCTGGTGGTGTTCCGGGATTCCTTCGGCAGCAGCCTGATCCCACTGCTGTCGGAGAGCTACCGCACCATCTACGCGGTGGATATCCGGTATCTGTCCAGCCAGCTGCTGGGCCGGTTCCTGACATTGGACGGCAGCGAGGACGTGCTGTTTCTGTACAGCACCATTGTGCTGCAGAATAGCAGAACAATGAAATAAGCTGGCATGAAATCTTCGATTTCATGCCAAAAGGATTGCGGCCGACTGCGCGCGTCCTTCGGACACACTGGCGGCCGAGAAGAATTTTTCCGACGTACACGCCGCCGGAAAAATGATTTGAATTTTTCGCGGCGTCCGCGCCGCGAACTCTGCGAGGCAAAAAACACGCCTGCTTCCTGTTGGAAGCAGGCGTGTTTCGCGTCAAAACGAAACGACTTCGTTCTTCGGTTTTTCGGTGGCGTGGATGTTGGAGACGTACAGCACCGGGCCTTCGCCCTGATAGGCGTCGCAGTTCTCCTTGCGGACGGTGGCGGTCAGCTCCACCCAATCCCGGTTCTTGAACTTGTCCAGTCCCTCGCCGCGGCATACCAGCGCCAGGAACTGCATGTCGTTTTCGCAGCACACCATGGCGAAGCGGCCGGGGCAGTGGACGCCCTTGAACTTCTTGGAGTGGCACATCAGGGCCTTGAAGGTGACGGTGATGCCGTCATAGCGGCCGGTGTTGTCCATCAGGTCAACGTACCACACGCCGTACTCGTCGTCCGGCACGTCCAGATGGCCGCTGCTGAGATCGAACGGGGACATGTCGGGGGTCATATACTCCTCGCTGGTGCCGTCGGCGTTCTCCAGATAGATGTCGGCCCGGCGGTTCACCATCTTCAGGTTGCGGCTGCGGAGCTGGGCGCGCAGCTCCTCGTTGCAGCGGTTGAAGATGAGAAGGTCCGCGTTGGCGATCTTCTCCATCATCAGCTGGCCCATATTGCGGACATAGGTCTCGAAGGTGGTGGCGTCCACCAGTACCATGATCTGATACAGGATCCAGTTGGCGGGGAAGCCCTCACGGTACAGGGGCTCCATTTGCCACATGCCGTTATACTCCATGATGACCTGCTTGGGGCGGTATTGCTTCTCCAGCTTCTTGAACAGGGCAGGGGTCATTTGTTCTGGGTCGTCGATGGTGTAGGTGAACACGTTCTGCAGCACCTTGGGGTCGTACTCGTCCTCGCCCTCCTCGCAGCAGATCAGCAGCGTGCGGTCCTCGGCGGCGAAGCCGTCCTTCAGGATGCCGTTGATGAAATCCGTCTTTCCGGCGTCCAGAAATCCGGCAATGAGATAAACAGGAATATCCATAGGCTTGTCGTCTCCTTACAGGCCGAACAGCTCGTGGAGCTTGTGCTCGTCCAGATTGGCGCCGATGACGCACAGGCGGCCGGTGTAGTCGGCGGGGCCGAAGCGCACCTCGTGCTCCTCCGGCACGTAGTCAAAGTGCAGCCACTTGCCCTCACCGTTGGGGACGATGCCCTTGGCGCGGACGATCTGGCCGTAGTCGCCGCTGTCCAGCGCCGTCAGGATGTGGTGCAGCTGCTCCTCGGTGAAGGGCTTCACCGTCTCCTCGCCCCAGGAGGTGAACACCTCGTCGGCGTGGTGATGATGGTGATGGCAGCCGCAGTGAGGATCGTCGCACTCCTCGCCGTCGTGGTGATGGTGGTGCTCGTGGTCGTGGTCATGCTCGTCATGATCGTGGTCATGATGATGCTCGTGCTCCTCCTCATGATCGTGGTGGTGGCAGCAGTGGTCATGATCGTGGTCGTCATCGTCGTCGTGATCGTGGTGATGATGGCAATGCTCGTGATCGTGTTCCTCATGCTCGTCATGGTCATGATGGTGATGGTGCTCATGCTCATGTTCATCGGCCTCATGCTCGGCACGCATCTTCTCCAGCATCTCGTCGGCCAGAGAGACCTTCTCCACGGCGGCCAGAATGGTCTTGCCGTCGATCTGATCCCAGGGAGTGGTGATGATGGCGGCGGTGGGATTCTTCTCCCGCAGCATGGCCGCGGCGGCCTCCAGCTTCTCCTGAGACAGCTTCTGGGTACGGCTGAGGATGATGGTGCCTGCGGACTCGATCTGGTTATTATAGAACTCGCCGAAGTTCTTCATGTAGACCTTCACCTTGCTGGCGTCGGCCACGGTGACGAAGCTGTTCAGCTTCATGTCGGGCACGTCCTTCACGGTGTTCTCCACCGCCACGATCACGTCGGAGAGCTTGCCCACGCCGGAGGGCTCGATGAGGATGCGGTCGGGCTGGAACTTCTCGTGCACTTCCTTCAGCGCCTTGTTGAAGTCGCCCACCAGAGAGCAGCAGATGCAGCCGGAGGACATCTCGCTGACCTGCACGCCGCTGTCCTTCAGGAAGCCGCCGTCAATGGAGATCTCGCCAAACTCGTTTTCGATCAGCACCAGCTTTTCGCCCTGATAGGCCTCGGCCAGCAGCTTTTTGATGAGCGTGGTCTTGCCCGCGCCAAGGAATCCGGAGATAATGTCGATTTTTGTCATAGTATACCCTTCTTTTCTTCTGCTGTGGAAAGCAGCATATATTTTTTCTCCTATATCATATCCTTTTTTGAAAAAAATGCAAGCCTTTGGGAAAAAGTCATTGTTGCCAAACGGTAAACTTTGATGTATAATACCATGACATGAGAGTCCTCCGCAGGCAGCTGCGGAGCCGGTCTCGCGCAATGGATACCCACGAATCATGTCAGGCGGGGAACCGAGCAGCATTAAGAGGGATAGACATGTGCCGCGAGGAAGCCGGTTCCGTGGCTGCGTGTGGAGGATTTTTCTACTTTTTGAAAGAAAGGAGACGGCGAAATGTATCAGGCACTGTACCGCAAGTGGCGGCCCAGGACCTTTTCGGAGGTGGTGGGTCAGGCCCACATCACCGATACCTTACAGCGGCAGGTGGCCGAGGGCCGGGTGGGTCACGCTTATCTCTTCACCGGCACCCGCGGCACCGGAAAGACCACCTGCGCCCGGATACTGGCCAAGGCCGTCAACTGCGAGCATCCCATCAACGGCGCGCCCTGCTGTGAGTGCGACGCCTGCCGGGGCATCGACAGCGGTGCGCTGCTGGATGTGACGGAGCTGGACGCCGCCTCCAACAACGGTGTGGATCAGGTGCGTGCATTGCGGGAGGAGGCGGTCTATACCCCCTCTGTGCTGAAAAAGCGGGTGTACATCATCGACGAGGTACACATGCTGTCCATCGCCGCCTTCAACGCCCTGCTGAAAATTCTGGAGGAGCCGCCGGAGCACCTGCTGTTCATTCTGGCCACCACGGAGCTGCACAAGGTCCCGGCCACCATTCTCTCCCGCTGCCAGCGGTTTTCCTTCAAGCGGCTGCTGCCCCGCGACATTCAGGAGCAGCTGCTGCACATCGCGGCGGAGGAACATATCGACCTGTCCCCCGACGGCGCGGAGCTGCTGGCCCGGATGGCCAACGGCGCCATGCGCGACGCCCTGTCGCTGCTGGATCAGTGCCGGGCGGTGGAGGGCACCATCGACAGCCGCGCCGTGCTGGAGGTGCTGGGCCTTGCCGGAGCGGTGCAGACGGTGCAGTTGATGCGGTGCGTGCTGGACAAGCGCACCGGCGACGCGCTGGCGCTGTTTGACCAGCTGTACCGGGGCGGCAAGGATGTGGCGGCGCTGCTCAGCGAGCTGAGCGACCTTGCCCGGGACATGACCATCCTCAAGGCCGCGCCCGACGGCGGCAGCGCCCTGCTGACGGGCCTTTATGACCGCAAGACCCTGTCCGAGCTGGGCGGCCAGCTGCCCATGCGGCGGTTTTTGTATCTGACGGACACCTTGCAGCAGTGCTGCGCGGCGCTGCCGGACAGCATCCGGCCCCGCACCGACGCGGAGCTGTGCCTTTTGAAGCTGTGCGACGAGACTTTGAGCGGTGACCTGACGGCCCTGTGTGAGCGTGTGGCGGCGCTGGAAAAAGGCGGCGTGCCGCAGGCGGCGGCACGGCCTGTATCCGCATCGCCGAAGAAAGCCGCTCAGGAGCGGCCAGCACCTGCGCGGGACATTCCCATCGAGACGCGGTACGATGAAGCGCCGCCCCCTCCCGAGGAGTACGGCGAGCGGGTGTTTGATATCCCCGAAGAGATACCCGCGCCCGTACCGGTGCGGCCGCCGCCGCGGCGCGGCGCTGCGGCACAGCCTGCGGCGGCGGAGAGCGCGGACGGGGATACGTCCGTGTGGCTGCGGCTCATCGACCAGTACAAGGGTCGACTGAGCGTGAAGGATCGGGTATTCCTCAACATGGCCAGCGGCGTGGTGGCGGACGGCTGCCTGACGGTGCTGTGCCAGAACGATTTCGTGAAGGCTTCCCTCAACAGCGAAGCGGTGCTGTCGGTGCTGCGGGACGTGACGACGAAGGAGCTGGGCACCCCCATCCGGGTGCAGCTGTCGGTGGGCGAGGCACCGAAGACCACGGCAAAGCCTGCGCCGCAGCCCCGCAGAGCGGAGCCGCAGAACACACCGGTAGAACCACCGGCGGCACAGCCTGCCCCTCCGGCGGAGACGCCGCCGTGGGAGGAGCCGAAAAAGGCGGATGTATTGGACGAGCTGACGGCCAAGGGCCAGCAGCTGGAACACTTCAAGATCAAATAAGGAGACGAATGATATGGCAAAGGGTTACAGTGCAAGAGGCGGCTTTGGCGGCAGTCAGGGCCAGATGATGCGCCAGCAGCAGATGCAGCAGAAGATCATGCAGATGCAGCAGCAGATGGCCAAGGCGCAGGAGGATGTGGAGAATACCGACTTTACCGCCAGCGTGGGCGGCGGCGCGGTACAGGCCGTCGTCAGCGGCAAGAAGGAGCTGAAGGCCCTGACCATTCAGCCGGACGCCGTGGATCCGCAGGATGTGGAGATGCTGCAGGATCTGGTGATCTCCGCCGTCAACGAGGCGCTGCGCCAGGCGGACGAGGCCATGAACAACTCCATGAACAGCTTTACCGGCGGCCTGAACATCCCTGGCCTGCTGTAAAAACAGACACAGAACAGCCACGGCGGATCGCCGCGGCTGTTCTTGCGTTTCGGGACGGCGTATGATAAGATGGAATCAGACAGGTCGAAAAAATCAATATTTGAGGAGGTATTACCATGCTGGCGCTATTTGCTCAATACGTATTGCAGCCGATCCCGCTGATCCTGACAGTAGTTCCCCCACTCGTGATTTTCTTTATCGATCGCAGATATGTCTGGTTTAGTATCCTGCTGACGGCGCTGGTCGAACTGGTCATCAACTGGGGCAACTTCTGCTATTATGAATCCCGCGGCCTTATGATCGTGTTCACGCTGATGCAGCTTGCCGTGATGGCGGCGATCATACTGCTGCTGACAGTAGTTGTTCCAAAAAGAAGACAATAGCGCGTTCCCTGCCGCACGGCAATGGGGTTTGCCTACAATAAAAGCGCCTGCCCAATGACTTGGGCAGGCGCTTTTTCAGATGGTGTGATGCTCAGAAATCAATGGTGCCGTTGATGACGTGCAGGTCATAGGGCTCGTAGACCACCTTGCGGTAGGCATCCACGTCCATCTTCACGCCGGTCCAGTCGCTGTGGATCTCGCCGTTCTGCTTGATGAGCACATCGTACAGGATGTCGTAGGTGACGCCGTCGTCGCCTGTCTCCACGATGGTAGAATAGGGCAGGGTCTTGTGGTACGTCAGGTGCAGACCCTTGTACGCGAAGTGGAAGCCGTTGCGCATGCGGCAGCCGTCCAGCCCCTTATAGGTGAACAGGCGGCGCAGATCGTGGAGGATCTGGTCATGCTCCTCGTCATACAGGTTCTCCGGCGTGGTCTCGGTGTAGTCGTACCGGAACTGGACGGGGATGCCGTAGGGCAGGAAGCGCTCCACATAGGCGGGCAGCTTGTCGGCAGGATAGCGCTTATACAGCACGCAGTTGATGCGGGTGGGGCAGGCAATGCGGCCCAGCACCTCGTCAGGACTCTCCTCCACATACTTCTGCAGATGGCGGGAGATGTTCATGCAGGTGATCTTGTCACGGTTGCGCTCCGTAAAGGCCACCATCTCGTCCAGCGTGGTGTGCTCCTGCACCGGGAAAGTGGTGTTGATATACACCTTGTGGGTGGTGGGGATGGCATCCAGCATTTGCTGCAGCGCGTCCAGATCCGCCAGCGGCTCGCCGCCGGTGAACACGAAGTCGCAGCGGGGCGTGATGGCGTCCAGCGTGTGGATGGAGTCGATGATCTTCTCCAGAGAGAAGCCGGTACAGTCGGCGTATTCCTGCTTATTGATACAGAAGGGGCAGTGATTCTGACAGTCATAGGGAACGAACACCGTAACTGTGGCGCCGCCTTCACGGGTCTTGTAAGGATGAGTCATGTATGTGCAAAACCTTTCCGTGTGAATATTCTTCAATATTTTATACCGGTGCGGCAAGAAATGCAAGAAAAAAAGCGAAAAATAGGTTGTTTAGTTCTTAACAAAGGATGCTGGGCCGTTTTTTGCGGCTTTTTCATTGACAGGCATTCCGTTATGCGGTAAATTGTTCGTAAAAACAGGCGGAAGGAGCGAATAGATGTGAAGATCCGAAACGAATTGCTCTCGCAGGTGCGCAGCTATGCCGGTCATACGCCCCACGCGGCGGCGGATACGCTGGACTGCTCGCTGGGCGTGAACCCCTACGGCTTTCCGGCGGCGGTGAAGGAGGCCTTTGCCGCCTTTGATCCCGAGCGGTTCTATCACCATCCCCACTCCGATGCGCCCCAGAGGGCCATCGTGGACTACTGGGCGGACTATGCCTTTATCGAGCCGGAGAACATCGTCCTGACCGACGGCAGCGTGTCGGCTCTGTATCTGCTGTGCAACATTCTGGCCAAAAAGGGCGCGGAGGTGGTGGGTTTCCTGCCCACCTTTACCGATATGGTGGAGTATTCCCGCATGATGGCCATGCGATACGTGGGTATCCCTGCCCGCCGTGAGGAAAACTGGCACATGGAAGTGTCCGATCTGGTGGACGCCATCAGCGGCGATACCAGCCTCGTCTACATCGACCGGCCCAACAATCCCACCGGTCAGACGCTGTCACTGGCGGACATCAGCCGGGTGCTGGACAAGTGCGAGGAGCTGGGCGTCTACGCCATCGTGGACGAGGCCTACGGCGACTTCCTGCCCCGTGAGGAGTCGGCGGTGACGCTGGGGCCCAAATACAAGAATATCATCATCGTCCGCACCTTCTCCAAGGGCTTCGGCCTTGCGGGACTGCGGGCGGGGTATATCATCACCGGGCAGGAGCTGATCCGCTATATCAGCAAGGTGTCCAACCCCTATATGATGAGCGAACTGTCCCGCGAGCTGGCGGCCGCCGCCCTCAGCGACCGCACCTATGCCGACAGCCACGGCCCGGATTTTGCCGCCATGAAGCGCTCGCTGCGGGATGCCTGCGGCAAAAACCTCACCATGGCCGAGACCGATGACCGGGTACCCATCTGCCTTTTGCAGCATAAAAACCCCCGCACCGACTTGCAGGAGCTGCTGATGGCGGAGGGCGTGCTGACCTGCTCCGGCGGGGAGTTTGAGCCGCTGGATCGCAGCAGCGTAAGGCTGCGGGTGCCCCGTGCCGAGGAAGTGGACAAGCTGCTCCGTGCGGTGGAAAAGGTGAACAACGGATAACGAAGAACCGGACGGCAGCCATGCAGGCCGCCGTCCGGCTTTGGTATGTCAGTTATCCCGCATGCGCTCCGTCAGCATGGGCAGCGCCCGCTCGAACTCCACGCCGTACCATGCCGCCTGCGGGTCGGTACGGGTCACCTCGATGCAGTGGAGGGTGAAGTCCACCGCCAGACGGAAGGCATCCTTCAGGCTCAGGCCACGCATGATGCCGCCCACCGCTGTGGCGGAGAAGATGTCGCCGGTGCCGTGATAGGCGTGAGGCTCCCGGCGGTTGAAATAGTGGTCGTATGCGCCGGTGGCGCTGTCGTATGACATGAAGCCGATGGTGTCCGGCTCCAGCGAAACGCCGGTCAGCACCACCTTTTCCGCGCCCAGTGCCGCCACGCCCTGCAAAAGCGCGCGGATATAGTCCTCGTCATAGGTCTCCCGGTAGGGTAGGCCGGTCATGAGACTGGCCTCGGTGATGTTAGGCACGGTGATCTGGGCCTTGGACACCACCTGCGCCATCAGGGACGGGAACTCCGGTCCGAAACCCGCGTACAGCTTTCCGTGGTCGGCCATGGCGGGGTCCACGAACAGCAGGGTATCCTCCTCCCGCAGCAGCTCCAGCAGCTCCAGCACCACCGCCACCTGCCGGTCGGAGGCCAGATAGCCGGTATACAGCGCGTCGAAATGCGCGCCCTGCGCCTTCCAGTGGCGGGCCACCGGCAGCAGACCGTCCGTCAGGTCGGTGCAGATGAAGTCCGGAAAGCTGGTGTGGGTGCTCAGCACGGCGGTGGGCAGGATGGCGCACTCCACCCCCATGGCGGAGACCACCGGCAGCGCCACCGTCTGGGAGCAGCGGCCCAGACAGGACACATCCTGAATACTGGCAATGCGTTTCATGGGAAAACCCTCGTTTCTTCTTGAGTACAGTAACATCTAATTATACCACCTTTTGGATATCATCGTATGTCCAGTTTTTGCACGGGCGATAATACCAGACACAGTGTAACTTTCTCTTGTACCACGGCGCGGAATGTGGTATAGTAAAATGCACATACGCGGGTATGATGGAATTGGTAGACATGCGAGATTTAGGTTCTCGTGTTGAGAGGCGTTGGGGTTCGAGTCCCCATACCCGCACCAAATGTCCGCCGTAATTTTGATAGGATTGCGGTGGACTTTTTATATTGAACGCGACAAAGTGAAATTTGTGGAGGTAAGGATGTTAGATAGTAAAGGATTTGATTTGTGGGCGAATGGATATGATAAGTCTGTTGGATTATCAGACGAAGAAAATACTTATCCGTTTGCAGGGTACAAAAGGATTCTTGGAATTATTTATAAAACGATAATTGAAAAGCAAAATCCAATCGTACTTGACATAGGTTTCGGTACTGGCACGCTGACTAGAAAATTATATGAAAATGGATGCATCGTTTATGGACAAGATTTTTCGTCCAAAATGATTGAACTGGCTTTAGAAAAGATGCCTAATGCGCATCTTTATAAAGGTGATTTTACACTAGGATTAGTTGAACCACTAAGGCAAGAGAGATATGATTTCATTGTTGCGACGTACTCCATTCACCACCTAACGGATATCCAAAAGGTTCATTTCTTGAAAGAACTGCTGAATTACCTGAAAGATGGAGGTAAGATCCTTATCGGAGACATAGCCTTTGAGACTCGTGATGAATGGTATAAATGCAAAGAAAAAAGCAGCGCTGAATGGGATAGTACCGAGATATATTGCATTGCAGAGGAATTAAGAACGGAGTTTCCCAATTTGTGTTTTGAAAAAATCACATTTTGCTCTGGCGTTCTGATAATATCCAGATAAATTCCGGATTTTCACAATGTTTCGGTCGGAAAACACCGCGTCGAAAATGGATGATTTTCCAATGAACAAGTTTCGATCTAAAATGTGGTTCTTTGTCAAAAAGAGGGAGCACTCCTGTTGGAGTGCTCCTTTTTCGGTAATGGCGGCATATCCGATCTGCACCTGCAAAATGTTCCGGGAATCCCCCAAACCGACTGAAAAGGTGGCTGGACAAGCCGCCCTGTGAACTGGTATACTATAATTGTAATAGAAAGGAGAGGTGCTCTATGGGACTGTATGACGCTGTTGACCGGAACGACGCAGGCGGCAAAAAGGAAAAGACGCTGCATAAGCCGCTGCTGATCGTGCTGATTATTTTTGTCGTGGTCATTGGACTGGTCGTCTGGGCCTGCCGCTATCAGATCCAGTATCGGGCCTATGTTTCCGCCCTTGCCGACGCGACCGCCGACGCCCGCAGCTCCGGTGCTTTCGCGGTCACGGTGGACGGCGCTGCCGCAGCTGTCGAGGCGGATGATCTGGGTCAGCTGCTGGGGCTTATCCGCATGGCCGGACCGGGTCGTCTGGGCGACGCGCCTGACGGTGCGCCCATCATCACCATCGACTACGGCGACGGCACGACGATGGAGATCTGGGAGAAAACGCTGGAGAATCCCGCCAACGACTGGACGAAGGGGCCGTTCTTCCGCTTTACGTTTGCCAAGGGCAGGACCTACGGCTACGACACCGACCAGATCCCCATGTATAAGCTTCGGCAGCTGTTTTCCTGACATTACGGAGAGAGGAGCATCATCATGAACGACCACATCCTGACGCTGGCGCGGAAGCACGCGCCCTGTTACCTCTATGAATACGACGTCATGCGGCGGCAGGTGGAGACGCTGCGCCAGACCTTCCCCCGCTATGACCTGCTGTACTCCATCAAGGCCAATCCCTTCCCGCCGGTGGTGCGGGCGCTGGCGGGCCTTGGGCTGGGTGCGGATGCCGCTTCCGCGCCGGAGGTGCTGCTGAGCCGGAGGTGCGGCATGGAAAGGGCGGACATCTTCTTCTCCGCCGCCGGAAAGTCCGACGCGGCGCTGGAAACGGCGTGGGACGAGGGCGAGATCATTGCCGATTCGCTGGGCGAGGTAGCCCGCATCGGTGCGCTGTGCGAGAAAAAGGGCCAGCACCGGGCCATCGGCGTGCGGGTGAACCCCGGCTTCGGCATGGGCGGCACGGCGGGCGGCCCTAGCAAGTTCGGCATCAACGAGGAGGATCTGCCCCGGCTGAAGGCGCTGCTGGACACCCTGCCGGTGACGGTGGAGGGCATCCACGTCCACCTGAAGTCCCAGAATCTGGACGCCGACGTGCTGGGCGGCTGCTACCGGGACAGCTGGGCGCTGGCCAAACGGGTACGGGACGCGCTGGGGTGCGGGATGCGTTATGTCAACTTCGGCAGCGGCGTGGGCGTAGCCTATGACGAGGCCTTTGAGCAGCCCATGGCGCTGGAGCGGCTGCGGACGTACACCGACGCCATCGCCGCCGACAACGACGCCACGCTGCGGGCGCGGCTGATGATCGAGACGGGCCGCTTTCCCACGGCGCAGGCGGGTACCTACTGGCTGCGGGTGGTGGATAAGAAGGCCTCCCGCGGCAAGACCTATGTGATCGCGGAAAACTGCATGAACGGCCTGCAGAAGCCCGCGTTGGCGGCCATGCTGCGCCATGAGCTGGGCGGCGCGGCCCCCACGCCCTATGAGCCGCTGTTCACCTCGGAATGGGCGTTCCCCGTCATCGCCCACGGCGACGAAAGCCGCACGGAAACGGTGGACATCGTGGGCAATCTGTGCTGTGCTGCCGACGTGCTGGCGGAGGGCTTCACCGGCCCGGCGCTGGCGGTGGGCGATCTGATCGAGGTGCGCAACGCCGGAGCCTACGCCTGTACGCTGACGGCCCAGCGGTTTTCCAGCCATACGCCGCCGCAGGAGCTGCTGGTATACGGCGACGGCACCGTGGAAGTGTAAAATTTGGCGGAAATGGGCGGTTTTTGCCATTTCGCCCTTTACAGGGATAAAGAAACCATGTAAAATAGTAAAAAAGCCCTGCGGGGCAATATGGGAAAGGAAACGATCACTATGGGTAAATTTGTTGTCAAAGCCACCAAGACCGGCTTCGTGTTCAACCTGAAGGCCGGAAACGGCGAGACCATCGCCACCAGTGAAGTCTATACCACCGAGGCCGCCTGCCTGAAGGGCGTGGAGTCCGTCCGCAAGAACGCCGCGGACGCCAAGCTGGAGGATCAGACCGTGGCCGAGGTGGCCGCCGTCACCAACCCCAAGTTCGAGATGTATACCGACAAGGCCGGCGAGTTCCGCTTCCGCCTGAAGGCCCGCAACGGCGAGGTCATCGCCGCCAGCGAGGGATATAAGGCCAAAGCCTCCTGCCTGAACGGCATCGACTCCGTCCGCCGCAACGCGCCGGACGCCGCCGTGGAGAAGGTCGAGGGCTGACAGAGCCGCACATAGCGAGGGAGCGCCGCAGGGCGCTCTCTTTTTTTTGCGGAAATTTTTGAAAAAGCGGGACATTTTCCCGTAAATCGCGTTATGATAGTTGACGGCCGCCAAAAACACCCGAAAACTCCCGAAGGAAGTGAGCGATTTGACAGAGGAACAGGCCCTGCGGCAAATGAAGCAAGGCTCTCAGGATGCGCTGGCATGGTTCATCCATCAATACGGTGCGTATGTCAGCACCATTATTTACAACATCATCGGCCAGCGCATGTCCAATGCCGACGTGGAGGAGGTGTCCTCCGACGTATTTCTGGCCCTGTGGAACAACGCGGGGAAGATCCACCCCAACGCCGTCCGGTCATGGCTGGCCACGGTGGCCCGCAACACGGCCCGCAGCCGCTTGCGCCGTGCGCCGGACACCCTGCCACTGGACGAGGAGACCATCATCAGCGATGGCCGCGCGCCGGAGGCGGCGGTGGAGCGGCAGGACATGACGGCCTGCGTCCGCATGGCGCTGCTGAGCCTGAACCCGGTGGATCGTGAGGTGCTGCGGTTCTATTTCTACTATCAGAAAACCGCCGATATCGCCGCGGATATGGAGCTGAACGAGTCTACCGTCCGCACCAAGCTGAACCGCGGCAGGGCGAAGCTCCGGGACTTCCTGACACGGGAGGGACACAACGAAAAGGACGAGAAAGGAGGCGCGGCATGGAATACAATATCTATGATCTGATGGAAGGTATTGCCGACGACACCATTACGCTGTCACCCAGCGGCACGGCCGACCTCCGCCGGATAGAGGAGCTGACCATGAACAAGATCAAGGAACAGAACGAGGGACGCCGGGTGAAAAAGCCCGCCCGGCGCGTGACCCGTATGGTGCTGGTGGCCGCCATCGCGGCGGCGCTGTGCGCCGTGCCCGTGGTGGCCGTGGCCGGAAACGCCACCGGCAAGGTGACGCCTGCCGATACCGCCAAGGCCGGGGAAATGGACGACAAGAGCACCGCCGCCTTCAGCGACGGCATCTCCACCCAGCAGGCGGACATCCGGGACGCCAACGGCAAGACCATCCAGCTGCCCGAGATGGAGCGGGTGCCCACCGATCCGGAGACGGCACAGCGGCTGGTGGGCGGCTATCTGATGACGCTGGACAACGCCACCGTGACCATTGAGAACAACTATTACGGTACTTATACCATCAAGCTGGAGACCATGCTCATTGACGAAAAGGGCGCGGGCATGATCACCTACTATGTGGAAAATCCCAAGGGCGTGGCGTACCGCACGCAGGGCCTCAGCTACGGCGCGGTGGAGCATACCCAGATGCCCATGGTCGGCGTGACCACGCCGGAAATGGTGGATGCGTCAGGGAGGTGGGTGAGCCACGAGTCCTATCTGGATGAGGAAAACACCACCGACACCCATGTGCAGGCTGTGCTGTATTTTTCCGTGTGCGGCGATTATAAGAAGGGCGAAACCATCTATGTGTCCTTCAACTGGGGGGGCGGCGCTGTGCCGAAAACCATTGCCATCACGCCCACCAGCTATGTGCCCGCCAAGACCTTCACGGAGAAGGGCGGCACTCATACGGTGGTCTCGCCGCTGGGCATCCGTGTGGATACCGGTGATCTGCCCAGTGACGATCCGCAGGATATCACCATTCGGTACAAGGACGGCACCGAGTTTGTGGTGAAAGGTTCCGGCGTAGACAATAGCGTTACGGGAGCCCTGGGCCCCAGCAATGATGCCTATTACCAGTATACGCTGCACAACTTCAACCGTCTGGTGGATGTTGACCAGATCGCATCTATTGAGGTTCTCCACCACTATACGGCGGTAGGACAGGATGATAAGGTGAGCGTCACCCGCGTCTACGAGCCGTAAACAGGAAAAGACCGCTTCGGCGGTCTTTTTCTGTTTCTCTAAAAGAGTATTTCGCGCTCCGGCGCGAGGGAAAACTTCGTGGCCCCGGCCACGAGGACGGCCTCCGGCGGGCTACTTTTCCCAGCAGCTGGAAAAGTAGCCAAAAGAGCCGGAAGAAACCAATGGTTGCTTCACTTCCTTGCGCGCTATAATGTGTGCAAAATTGTAACTGCGTGCCGCACGTTTACGCAAAATTTCCAAATCTGTTTCATAAGAGGATCGTCTCTGCTCCAGCGCCGCTGCCGCTGATGCCTACACCGAACAACGCTTCAGTGTCTACCGTTGAGACCGTGAGCGGCAGCGGCGCAAGAAGGACAGACGATGCGTCATACGTAACGAAATCCGACATTTTCCGTGAACGCGTGGTATAGGGCATCATGTTTACAGAAGGCATAGCGTGTGCGGATTCTTAAACCGCAGGTTTAAGTGGCGTTTTTGCCTACTTTTGCCGCTATTGGCAAAAGTAGGTCGCGCCGGAGCGCGAAATCCCTTTCCCCGCCTTGCCTTTTTCTGTCCCCTGTGGTACAATATTACCGCAAAATCACAACATTTCCGAAAGGAGCTACTGTAATATGGAACTGAAGGACATTCTCAGCCGCGTGGATCATACGCTGCTGAGCCAGAGCGCCACTTGGGCGGAGATCAAGGCCATCTGCGACGACGGCGTGAAGTACGGCTGCGCCAGCGTCTGCATTCCTGCCAGCTACGTGAAGCAGGCGGCGGAGTATGTGGACGGCAAGATCGCCGTCTGCACCGTTATCGGCTTCCCCAACGGCTACGACACCACCGCCGCCAAGTGCTTCGAGGCGGCCGACGCCGTGAAGAACGGCGCGTCCGAGATCGACATGGTCATCAACATCGGCTGGGTGAAGGATGGCCTGTACGATCAGGTGCTGGATGAGATCAAACAGGTGAAGGCCGCCTGCGCGGGCAAGCTGCTGAAGGTCATCATCGAGACCTGCATGCTGACCGACGCCGAGAAGATCGAGATGTGCCGCGTGGTCAGCGAGTCCGGCGCGGACTACATCAAGACCTCCACCGGCTTCGGCGGAGGCGGCGCTACCCGCGAGGATGTGGCCCTGTTCAAGGCCCACGTCGCCCCCCATGTGAAGATCAAGGCCGCCGGCGGCATCGTCAATTTGCAGGATGCCGAGGACTTTGTGAATCTGGGCGCCGACCGTCTGGGCACCAGCCGTATCGTCAAGGCCGTGAAGGCCATGGAACAGAAATAAGGAGGAACTGACTATGCCTACCCCCCATAATAACGCCGTCAAGGGCGATTTCGCCAAGACCGTACTGATGCCCGGCGACCCCCTGCGGGCCAAATTCATCGCCGAGACCTTCCTGACCGATCCCAAGCTGGTGAACAACGTCCGCGGCGTGCAGGGCTACACCGGCACCTACAAGGGTGTTCCCGTCTCCGTCATGGCCAGCGGCATGGGTATGCCCTCCATCGGTATCTATTCCTATGAGCTGTATACCCAGTACGACGTGGAGAACATCATCCGTGTGGGCAGCGCCGGAGCTATGCGTGCCGATTTGGAGCTGGGCAGCGTGGTGGCCGGTCAGGGTGCCTGCACCAACTCCAATTTCGCCGACCAGTACGAGCTGGGCGGCAGCTTCGCCCCCATTTGCGACTTCGACCTGCTGATGGCCGCCGTGGAGAGTGCCAGAGAGCTGGGCGTGAAGATGCCCGTGGGCAACCTGTACTCCTCCGACACCTTCTATGACGCCGCCGGGCGCAACATGCGCTATGCCAAGATGGGCGTTATGGCCGTGGAGATGGAGGCCGCCGCCCTGTACTGCACCGCCGCCTATACCGGCAAGCGGGCGCTGGCCATCTGCTCCATCTCCGATAACCTCATCACCGGCGAGGAGCTGTCCGCCGACGAGCGCCAGACCACCTTCACCAACATGATGAAGATCGCGCTGGAGATCGCCGTAAAGATGGACAAACAGTAAATAATCTGTGACAAACGGCCTTTTGTGCGCGACGCGAGCACAAAAGGCCGTTTGCTGCGGAACTCCGTAAAATAAGGCTTGCTTTTACCGTAAGCACCTGTTAGAATAGCGGTGTATGGCGGTCAAGCCGTACAAATCACTCCTGTCAGGAACAGGAGAAAAAATATTGAGAAAGGTAGATCAAACACATGAAAAAGTTTCTTGCAATGATTCTGGCTCTGGTCATGGCGCTGTCTCTGGTCGCTTGCGGCGGCAACACCACCACTGATGACCCCCAGAATACCGACGAGCCCAACACCAATACCGAGTACAAGGTCGCTATGATCACCGACTACGGCGATATCACCGACCAGTCCTTCAACCAGACTACTTACGAGGCCTGCAAGGCATTTGCTGATGCCAACGGCGTGGAGTTCTCCTACTTCAAGCCCGCCGGTGACAACACCGCTGACCGTGTGGCCATGATCGAGAGCGCTGTGGATCAGGGCTTCAACGTCATCGTGATGCCCGGCTATGCCTTCGGCGGCGCGATCGTCGAGGCTGCTCCCCAGCACAAGGATGTTAAGTTCATCGCGCTGGACGTGGGCAAGGGCGACCTGCTGGAGACGGCTGTGGCTGCCAAGGGCGAGACCTATGACTATAATCCCGACAACTGGGATCTGGACACCTACGTTGACATGAGCAACGTGTACTGCGCCATCTATCAGGAAGAGCTGTGCGGCTACATGGCCGGTTACGCTGCTGTGAAGCTGGGCTACAAGAACCTGGGCTTCCTGGGCGGCATGGCTGTTCCCGCTGTGGTTCGCTATGGTTACGGCTTCGTGCAGGGCGTGAACGCTGCTGCTGCTGACATGAGCCTGACCGATGTTAAGGTCAACTACATCTATGGCGGTCAGTTCTTCGGCGATGCCGACATCACCGCTGTGATGGATACCTGGTATGCCGGCGGCACTGAGGTCGTGTTCGCCTGCGGCGGCGGTATCTACACCTCCGCTGTTGACGCTGCCAAGAAGGTCGAGGGCGCCAAGGTCATCGGTGTTGACGTTGACCAGGCTGGCGTGATCGCCAACTATGCTGCCGGTGAGGGCGCTGATCAGGCTACCATCGATAGCTTCAAGGCTCTGACCGTTACCTCCGCTATGAAGGGTCTGTATCCCGCCACCTATGACACCCTGACCGACGTCATCGTGAACGGCAACTGGGACAACTATGCCGGCAAGATCGCCACTCTGGGTCTGGTGTCCGCTGACGATCCTACTCTGAACTATGTCCAGATCCCCATGGACAGCACTCAGTGGGCTGACGGCGCGTTCACTCAGGATGACTACAAGGCTCTGGTGAAGGCTATGTTCGACGGCGAGTTGACCGTCAGCAACGACACCACCAAGGAGCCCAAGGACTTCGCTGCTGAACTTGCTACCTCTATCGCTTTCGACGATCAGGGCAAGATTAAGTAAGTCTGAACCGAACTGAAAAAAGAAAGACCGCGAGAGCGGTCTTTCTTTCTGTCCGGCCCGCTGAGAGCCTGCACGGTTGCAGATATCGGAGGGAGGGATAGTGTGAAAGGGAACCGTCAGGGTTCCCTTTCGCGTTTGATCGTCCGCCGCAGCGACCAAAATGGCAAAATAAATCCTGCACTTATTTTGCCATTTTGCTTTCAGCTTGGCGGGGAAGTCCATAGGGACTTTTCGGCAAGCTGACCGCTTCGGCGGTCTTCCTTTTTTGTGCACGGGGCGTTCCGTCGGAAAAGAAACCGTGCTGGCGCCCGCCCCGTAGGGCGGGTGCTGCTTTTCCTGTTACCGGAAATCGAAAAATGACGGCCAAATAGGCAATTTCCACGAAATTGTCTTTGCTTTATGCCGAGGGGTATAGTATAATGTCATTATCTATTGTGGTTTCCGTCCCCGCGGGTGCGAAATGCGGCGGGCCATAAAACGGAAGGGAGGGCGAAAACTTGGACACACCGTATGCAATCGAAATGCTGCACATCACAAAACGGTTTCCCGGTATCATCGCCAATGACGACATCACGCTTCAGCTGAAGAAGGGTGAGATCCACGCCCTGCTGGGCGAAAACGGCGCGGGCAAGTCCACGCTGATGAGCGTGCTGTTCGGCCTGTACCAGGCCGAGGAGGGCGTGATCAAGAAGGACGGTGTGGAGGTATCCATCAAGGATCCCAACGATGCCAACGCGCTGGGCATCGGCATGGTCCACCAGCACTTCAAGCTGGTGGAGTGCTTCACCGTGCTGGACAACATCATCATGGGCGTGGAGCCCACGAAATGCGGCTTCCTGCAGAAGAAGGAGGCGCGGGAGAAGGTCATGGCCCTCAGCGAGAAGTACGGGCTGCAGATCGATCCGGATGCGCTGATCGAGGACATCACTGTGGGCATGCAGCAGCGCACCGAGATATTGAAGATGCTGTACCGTGATAATGAGATCCTCATTTTCGACGAGCCCACCGCAGTGCTGACGCCCCAGGAGATCGACGAACTGATGGTGATCATGAAAAACCTGGCTGCCGAGGGGAAGTCCATCCTGTTCATCTCCCACAAGCTCAACGAGATCATGGCGGTGTCCGACCGCTGCACCGTGCTGCGCAAGGGCAAGTACATCGGCACCGTGGAGACCAAGGATACCAGCGTGGAGCAGCTCAGCGCCATGATGGTGGGCCACGATGTGAACTTCCATGTGGTGAAGGGGCCTGCAAATCCCGGCGAGGTGGTGCTGGATGTGGAGCACATGACCGTGGCCAGCAAGATGCACAAGAAAAACGCTGTACGCGATGTGAGCTTCAAGGTGCGCAAGGGCGAGATCGTCTGCATCGCCGGCATCGACGGCAACGGACAGACGGAGCTGGTGTACGGCCTCACGGGTCTGGAGCCCGTGGCGGGCGGCAAGGTGACTCTGTGCGGCACTGACATTACGAAAATGCCTATCCGCAAGCGGAACATCCTGGGTATGTCCCACATTCCCGAGGACCGGCACAAGCACGGCCTGGTGCTGGACTATTCCCTGGAGGACAACCTGGTGCTGGAGCGGTACTTTGAGCCGGAATTCACCAGCAAGGCAGGCTTCCTGCGGCGGGACAACATCCGCAAGTACGCGGAGAAGCTCATTGATGAATACGACATCCGCAGCGGACAGGGGCCCATCACCATGGCCCGGAGCATGTCCGGCGGCAACCAGCAGAAGGCCATCGTGGCCCGGGAGATCGACAAGG
>CAVHYW010000015.1:0-44935 GCA_963640475.1 bacterium
GCAGCTCGCGGGCCACAGCGATGGACTGGGCAGCGAACGCCTCGTTGGCCTCGATCAGGTCGATGTCATCGATGGTGACGCCGGCCTTGGCCATAGCCTGATGGGAAGCGGGCACGGGGCCGACGCCCATGATCTTGGGATCCACGCCGCCCTGGCCCCAGCCGATCAGCTTGGCCATGGGCTTCAGGCCGTACTTGGCGACAGCCTCGCCGGAAGCCAGCACGATAGCGGCAGCGCCGTCGTTGATGCCGGAGGCGTTGGCGGCGGTCACGCGCTGCTGACCCTTGTCAGCGGCATCCTGAGCGCCGGTGACCTCGAAGGTATGTACCACCTGGGGAGCGGGGGACTCGGGGCCCACGGGGAAAGCGCCCTTCAGCTTGGCGATGCCTTCCTTGGTGACGCCAGCCTTGGGATACTCGTCCTTCTTGAACTCCACGATCTCCTTCTTGACCTTGATGGGCACGGCCACGATCTCATCGTCGAACTTGCCGGCAGCCTGAGCGGCCTCGGTCTTCTGCTGGGAGGCAGCGGCGAAGGCGTCCTGCTCCTCGCGGGTGATGCCCCAGATGTCGTTGATATTCTCGGCGGTGGTGCCCATGTGGTAGTTGTTGTAAGCATCCCACAGGCCGTCCTTGATCATGGTGTCGACCAGCTTCTTGTCGCCCATACGAGCGCCCCAGCGGGCGTCCAGAGAGGCGAAGGGAGCGGCGCTCATGTTCTCGGTACCGCCGCAGACCACGATGTCGCTGTCGCCGGCCAGAATAGAACGGGCGCCCTCGATGACGGACTTCATACCGGAGCCGCACACCATACCAACGGTATAAGCGGGAACGGAATAAGGAATACCGGCCTTGATGGAAACCTGACGGGCAACGTTCTGACCCTGAGCAGCGGTCAGGATGCAGCCGAACATGACCTCGTCCACGTTCTCAGGAGCCACGTTGGCGCGCTTCAGCGCTTCCTTGACGACGATGGCGCCCATCTCGGCGGCGGGGGTGTTCTTCAGGGATCCGCCAAAGGAGCCGATGGCGGTACGGCAGCAGTTGACAACGTACAGATCCTTCATGATAGTTCCTCCTAAAATCATTGTTGGAAAAATATACAGTACACTGATGTGTTCCAGTGGTACTATCATAGTTAATTTTTTAACATATGTCAATCAGAAAAATGATTTTTGTGAAAAAATCGTGATTCGTGTCAGGAAATCCACTCGTTTTTCGTCAAATCGCCCAATCTCTGATCAACCCTCCGCCTCCGTCAGCTGGGTATACAGCTTCTGCTGGAGCGTGGCGAACTTTGTATAATAAGCCGCCACATCGATCCGGTCATATACGGCGTCATTGTGCTCCACCTGCGCCTCGGCAATTCGGGTGGACATTTCCTCGCCGAAGGCAAGCTCCGCCGCGGCGTTCAGATCCACCGGACGGCGCAGCAGCACATAGCAGCCGCCCTCCTCTTCGATGACGCCGCTGACTTCGTCCACCGCCAGCGCGGCAAGCGCCGTGCTCAGCGTGGTTTCCTCGCAGCCGTCATAGGTAGCGTTGGCGTTGACCGTCACGTTCTCCCCGGTCTCCAGCGCGGCAAAGGCGGCAGCCTTATCCTCGGCAGCGGCGATCTGGCGGGCATAGTCCTCCAGCAGCGCTTTGGCGTCCGCCTTGGCGGCGTCGTCCAGCCCCGTGGTGTCGATGAACAGCATGTCGGTGGTCATCAGCTTATGCTCCTCCGCCATGGCGGTCAGGTCGCTGTCGCTGGGACGCATGGCGCCGCCCTCGCCGCAATAGGTCTCGTACAGCCGGCTATACAGGGCGGAAATACTCATCAGATCATCATACTGCTCCTCGGTGATACCGTTGAGCTTCAGCAGTCTTTGCAGGTCCTCGCCGTAGGTATCCTTCTGCGCCTGCAGGGTGGCCTGATCCGCCTCCGTCAGCGTAACATCCATGTCCTTGGCCCACTTGCGGATGACCGCCTGCTGGGTCGCCCGGACCTCCGCCTGCTGCGCCACATAATCGCCGATGGTATAGCCATCCTCGCTGATCTGCATGCTCAGATCCGTGGTGCCGATCTGCGATACCACGGACTGGGCGGTGTAGTTGATCAGATAGAGGTACTCCCCGGCAGAGACAGGCTCGCCGTCCACGGTCATCACCGTTTCACTGCCCTTCAGGCCGCTGGCCTGCTGGATCAACGGCTTGCTGCTGACCCATTTCTCGCTGGCGATCATACCGGCACAGATCAGCATGGATACCGCCGCGCCCACCAGAAAGCGGATCATCATATTGAACGTTTCTTTTTTCATGTGTGCTCCTCCTTGTCAGGCGTATCGCCTGTATTCTCTGTGTGCTGTAATGCCAGTTCCTCCACCAGCTTACCGGCGGCGGACAGGGCATCCTCCTTGGGCTGTAAATACAGCGTCAGCTTCGGTTGGGCCGCGGCGCTCAGCTGTAAGCGCTGGCGATAGGATGCCATGCCGCATACGGCGGCCACGGCGGCGATATCCGGCCGGGGACCAAAGGAAAACACCAGCTGCGTGCCCCGCTGGGTGATATCGCAGATACCGGCCTTTGCCGCCGCCGACCGCAGCAACGCCACATCCAGCAGCGCGCTGACCGCCGGAGGCACGTCGCCGTAGCGATCCAGCAGTTCATCCATCAGCTCCGCCGCATCCTCGTTGGTGCGGATGGCGGCGATGCGGCGGTAGAGATCCATCCGCTGCTCCGCCGAGGGCACGTACCGCTCCGGAATGTAAGCCGACACCGTCAGGTCGGCGGCGCACTCCGGCGGGATCTCCGCCCGCTTGCCCTGCTGCTCCAGCACCGCGTCGTTCAGCAGCTTCAGGTACATGTCATAGCCCACCGACATCATATAGCCGGACTGCTCCGGCCCCAGCAGGTTGCCCGCGCCGCGAATCTCCAGATCACGCATGGCGATGCGGAAGCCGCTGCCAAACTCCACATACTCCCGGATGGCGGACAGCCGCTTGCTGGCCACCTCGCTGAGCACCTTGCCGGTGCGGCAGGTGAGGTAGGCGTAGGCCCGCCGTCCGGAACGGCCCACACGGCCCCGGATCTGGTGCAGCTGGCTCAGGCCCAGCCGGTCGGCCTCCTCGATAATAAGGGTGTTCACATTGGGGATGTCGATACCGGTCTCGATAATAGTGGTGCATACCAGCACCTGTATCTCGCCGTCGGCCATCTGCTGCATGACGTGGCTCAGCTCACGCTCGCCCATCTTTCCGTGGGCGGTGGCGATGGCCGTCTCCTCCCCCAGCAGCTGCCGCAGCCGTCCGGCGGTGTTTTCGATGTTCTCCACACGGTTGTGAAGGTAGTAGACCTGACCGCCACGATCCAGCTCCCGGCGGATGGCCTCGGCGATGACGCCCCAGTCGTGCTCCAGCACATAGGTCTGCACCGGCTGACGATCCTGCGGCGGCTCCTCGATGGTGCTCATGTCCCGGATGCCGGAAAGCGCCATGTTCAGCGTCCGGGGAATGGGGGTGGCGGACAGCGTCAGGGTATCCACCTGTCTTGCCCGCTCCCGCAGCTTCTCCTTGTGGGTGACGCCGAATCGCTGCTCCTCGTCGATGATAAGAAGGCCCAGATCCTTGAACTCCACATTCTTGTTCAGCAGCTTGTGGGTGCCGATCAGCAGATCGACGCGCCCCGCCTTCACCCGCTCCAGCACCTGTTTGATCTGCTTGGGGGTGCGGAACCGGGACAGCACCTCCACCGTCACCGGGAAGGAGCGGAACCGGTTCTGGGCGGTGACGTAATGCTGCTGGGCCAGCACAGTGGTGGGCAC
This sequence comes from bacterium, assembly GCA_963640475.1. Taxonomy (GTDB): domain Bacteria; phylum Bacillota; class Clostridia; order Oscillospirales; family Oscillospiraceae; genus Vescimonas. The sequence continues at coordinate 3,802 of CAVHYW010000015.1, forward strand.
CAGAATGACCGCCTGCTTGCCGTCCAGAATACATTTCATCACAGCCCGCAGGGCCACCTCCGTCTTACCGTAGCCCACGTCGCCGCACAGCAGGCGATCCATAGGGGCGGGCTTCTCCATGTCTCCCTTGATCTCCTCGATGGCCCGCAGCTGGTCGCCGGTCTCCTCATAGTCGAAGGCGTCCTCGAACTCCCGCTGCCACGGGCTGTCCGGCGAAAAGGCGAAGCCCGGCTGCCGCTGCCGCTGGGCGTACAGCTGGATCAGCCCCGCCGCCAGCTCCTTGGCGGCGGCCTTGGCCCGATAGGTGGTCTTGGCCCACTCGGTGCCGCCCAGCTTATTGAGCTTGGCGGGCTTTTCCCCGTTCTCGCCGCTGCCCGCACCGATGTATTTGCTCACCAAGTCCAATGATGTGGCGGGCACATACAGACAGTCACTTCCGGCGTAGGCGATCTTGATATAGTCCTTTTCCACCCCGTCCACCGGCAGGCGCAGCATCTCCACAAAGAGGCCGATGCCGTGGTGGGCATGCACCACCAGATCGCCGGGGGTCAGGTCGGTATAGGATTGTAGCTTCTGACGATTGCTGTCCTTGGCGCGGCGGGGCTTTTTCGCCTTTCCGCTGACGCTCTCCGTCAGCTGGCCCTCCGTCAGCACCGCCAGCTTCAACGACGGCCATTCGCTTCCCGCGCTGACCGCGCCCAACTGGATGGCCGCCTGTCCCGGCTGGGGCAATGTACTGCCGTCCAGCGACAGCGCCGCCGTGATATCCCGGCTCCGCAGCAGCTCCTGCATATTGCGGGCGCGGACCTCGCCGCCGCACAGCACCACCACCCGGTAGCCGGCGGTGAGATAATGCTCCATATCACCGGCCGCCGTCTCCAGCGAGCCGCCGTAGGTGCTCAGCTGGCGGGCGGAGATCTGCAGCAGCTCATCCGGCGGCAGCAGATACCGGCTGGTGGGCAGGCTGTCCATCTGGCACAGGGCGAAGCGGGCCAGGCGGGCCGCCGTCTCCCCCTCCGTCAGGGAAAGCTCTCCCATGGCCGGGGCCATAAAGCCGTTTTCCGCCGCCGCGGCCACGTCCTCCTTCAGCTGCCACAGCCAGCCCTTCAGACCCTCGCTGACCCGTCCGCCCTCGCAGACACAGATCACGGCGTCTTGCGGCAGATAGTCCAGCGCCGTGGTTTTTTCCGGGTACACCGCCGCCAGATACCGGTCGCTGCCGTTGGGCGCCATGCCCTGCCGCAGCGCCGCGGCGTCACTCTCCAGCTGCCGCAGCAGCGGCTGGGCCTGCTCCTTCTTTTTCAGCCGCTTCCCTACCGCCTCCAGCGCGGCGGCGGCTTTCTCCGCCGTGTCCGCTCCGCGGAAGGGCAGCACCTCTCCGGCGGGCAGCAGCAGGGTCTCATTCAGGTTATGGACGCGGCGCTGGGTGGTCACATCGAACACGCCCATGGCGTCCAGCTCGTCATCCCAGAATTCGCAGCGCACCGGCTGCTCCATGGCGGGAGAGAACACGTCCAGTATGCCGCCCCGCAGGGCGAACTGGCCGGGGCCCTCCACCTGCTGGCAGCGGACGTAGCCCGCGCGGATCAGCCCCGCCGTCAGCTCCTCCACCGGATAGCTTTCGCCGGTTTTCAGGGGGATGGCGGCTTCCAGCAGCACCTCTTTGGGGATGCACCGCTGCACCGCCGCGTCCACGGCGGCCACCACGATGGGCGCTTTGTCCGACGCCATGGCGTACAGCGCCGCCAGACGCTGATGCTCCCAGCTGCGGCTGGCCGCCGCCGAGGGCCGCAATTGCCAGTCACGCCGCCGCAGCAGCGTCACCTGGCAGCCCGTCAGAGCACGGAGGTCGCCGCACAGGCGGAGGGCCTCCGTCTCGTCGCCGCACAGCGCCAGCATGGGGCGGCCCGTCTCCTGAAGCATGGTCGCCGCCAGCATGGCACGATGGACGGGAGATACCCCGGTGACCAGCGGCTTATCGCCCCGCAGGGTGCTGTCCAGCAAAGCGCGGGCCTCCGGCATTTGCAATAGTTCCCTTAGCAGCGCGTTCATATCTCCCCTCCTTTCCGTGATATTGGCTTTTTCTTTCCGTAGGGCGGCCTGACCACAGGCCGCCGCACGGAATACATCAACGCTTCGGTAAGCGGCGGGGTGTGGTCACCCCGCCCTACGCATATATTTCCGTTTTCTGTTTTACCCGTTGAACTTGTTCATGGCCTTATCGGGGCCTTCTTTCATCAGGCACAGCGCCGCGTTGGCGGCCCGATCCAGCGTCTCGCGCAGGAGCTTGGCCTCCTCGCCCTTGGGCTTGCCGATGACCCAATCGATCATCTCATGATCCGGATGCTCCGGCATGCCCACCCCCACCTTGATGCGGGGAAACTGGTCGGTACCCAGATGGGCGATGATGTTCTTCAGGCCGTTGTGGCCGCCTGCGCTGCCGCCCTTGCGGATGCGCAGCTTGCCCACCGGCAGCGACACATCGTCGGAGATCACCACCACATGATCTGCTGGGACCTTATAGAAGCGGGCGGCCTCCCCCACCGATTCGCCGGAGAGGTTCATGTAGGTCTGGGGCTTCATCACCAGTATTTTATTGCCGTCCTTCTCAAAAATACCCGTCCACGCCTTGAAGCGCAGCTTGGGCAGGGTGAATTTTTCCTGCTCCATCAGGCTGTCCAGTGCCAGCCAGCCCATATTGTGGCGGGTGCTCTCGTACTGCTTGCCGGGATTGCCCAGCCCCACCAGTATCCAGTTGACGCCGCCGCTCTGATTGCGATTGAAAAACAAGGAGCGTCCCTCCTTTTCTCTTTGGTTTTCCCCGTGAAGAATAGGGGAACCGCATGCGCAGTTCCCCTATTATAACACCTTATATCCGATTTGAAAAGTCTCAGTTGAACAGCTTGGCGATGGAGATCTCCTGATAGATGCGCTCGATGGCCTCGGCAAACATGGGAGCCACGGACAGGTACTTGATCTTGGAGCAGCCCTCACCGAAGGACACAGGCAGGGTGTTCAGCAGCGCCAGCTCCTGAATGTGGCTGGCCTCGATGCGCTCCAGAGCGGGACCGTCCAGCAGGCCGTGGCTGGCACAGGCGTACACGTTGCGGGCGCCGCCCACCTCCACGATGGCCTTGGCCGCGTTGCACAGGGAACCAGCGGTATCCACCATATCGTCGAACAGGATGCAGTCCTTGCCCGCCACATCACCGATGACGTTCATGACCTCGCACTGGTTGGCCTTCTGGCGGCGCTTGTCCACGATGGCCAGACCCATGTGCAGCTTCTGGGCGAAGGTACGGCTGCGGGCCACGCTGCCCACGTCGGGGGACACCACGACCATGTCCTCCACGGAGCTGCCGAACTTCTTGGCATAGTAATCCACAAACACGGGGTTGCCCAGCAGGTTATCCACGGGGATATCAAAGAAGCCCTGGATCTGAGCGGCGTGCAGGTCCATGGTCAGCACGCGGTCAGCACCGGCGGCGGTCAGCATGTTGGCCACCAGCTTGGCGGAGATGGGGTCGCGGCTCTTGGCCTTGCGGTCCTGACGGGCATAGCCGAAATAGGGGATGACCGCCGTGACACGGCCGGCGCTGGCGCGCTTGCAGGCATCGATCATGATGAGCAGCTCCATCAGGCTGTCGTTGACAGGCTTGCAGGTGGAGTTGATGAGGAACACGTCGCTGCCGCGGACGGTCTCGTACAGGGAGACGCTGGCCTCGCCGTCAGCGAAGCTCTTGACCTCTGCCTCGCCCAGCTTGGTGCCGATGATCTTGCAGATCTCCTGCGCCAGAGCGGGGTTGGCGTTGCCGGTGAAAATCTTGATGTCCTTGCCGTGAGAAATCATGGTGAAACATCCTCCTCTTTTGTATTTTTTATGTAAATTTTTTACTTCTTTTTGTTTTTAAAGAACCGGTCGGCCCAGCCGGGCTTGTTCTCCTGCCGCGCACGGGCCACAGCCAGCGCACCGGCGGGCACATCCTTGTCGATGGTGGAGCCTGCGGCGGTATACGCCCCGTCGCCGATGGTGACCGGCGCGATCAGATTGGTGTTGCAGCCGAGGAACACATCGTCCCCCACGGTGCAGCGGAACTTTTTCAGGCCGTTATAGTTGGTGGTGACGGTGCCGCAGCCGAAGTTGACCCGCTTGCCGATATCACTGTCGCCCACATAGGTGAGATGGCTGACCTTGGTGCCGTCGTCCAGCTTGGAGTTCTTCAGCTCCACGAAATCGCCGATGCGGCAGTGGTCGCCCACGGTGCAGCCGGGCCGCACATAGGCGAAGGGCCCCACGGTGTTATGGCTGCCGATGGTACTCTCGTTCAGCTGGCTGGCGTTGACGGTGGTATCCTCGCCCACCACGCAGTCCCGGATCATGGAGTTGGGGCCGATCTCGCAGCCCTTGCCGATGACCGTACCGCCCCGCAGGATCGTTCCCGGCAGCAGCGTCACGCCCGGCGCAACGGCGCAGCGGGGATCCACATAGGTATTATTGGGGTCGATGACGGTGACGCCGTTCATGGCCATCCGCCGCATCAGCAGCTCGCGGGCAGCGGGCATGGCCGCCTGCAATCGGGCGGCGTCGGCAACAGGCAGGAAGGACGGTGCGATGCTGGGGCTCTGCCACAGCTGGCAGATGCTTCCGGCATCCGCCGGACAGTCGTTCAGCGTCAGGCCCTCCGCCAGACGGGCACGCAGCAGCGCGGCGTCAGCGGCATAGACGGCGCGGTTCCCCTCGCCCCACACAGGAACCACCGCTTCGGAGACCACGATCACGCCGCCCCCGGCAGCGTCCAGCGCTTCCCCTTCGGTGCCGCAGAAGGTCACGCCGGAGATATCCTTCAGCGCTTCAGCGGCATCCGCCTGCCAGTTTTCCTCACAAATAACAAAAAACCGCCCGACGCCGCAAGCCAATAGCTCCTGACACACCCACCGGACAACGGGGCAAAAGAGCATTGTATGCAGCATCAGCGGTTTCATAGCGGTATCGGCGCCGGCACCGCCGGCGCGAAGATCAATGATCGCAATATTGTGATCCATTGGAAAACACCCCCAGAAAAGAGATGGTAACATTTCTTCTTATTGGTAGTATAACATATCCTGTGGGAAAATCCAGTGTTTTTGCGCAGAAAAACCACCAAGATTTTTTGTCTGTTATGGGTAAAAATGGCAGAATAGCACGAATTCTCTGTTTTCTCAAAAAATCGACGTTCAAAATGAATATTTTAATGAGAAAAACAGGCTTTTTAACAATTTTGATGTTGAATTCCGGAAAGAATTGTTTTATACTATATAATGTTTTTTGAACATGAGGTGTAAATTCACTATGCTGAACATTGTTTTGGTGGAGCCGGAGATCCCGCAGAACTGCGGCAACATCGCCCGCACCTGCGCCGTCACCGGCAGCCGCCTGCATCTTGTCCGCCCGCTGGGCTTTGATATTTCCGACCGCGCCGTAAAGCGGGCCGGACTGGACTACTGGCATCTGGTAGAGGTGCGGGACTACGACGGACTGGACGATCTTTTCCGGCAGCACCCCGAAGCGCTGGCCGACCTGTGGCTGGCCACCACCAAGGCCGCGCGGGACTATACGCAGGCCCGGTTCTCCCCCGACTGCTGGCTGTTCTTCGGCAAGGAGACGGCGGGACTTCCGGAGGACTTCCGCATGGCCCACTATGACCGCTGCATCCGGCTGCCCATGCGGTCGGATGCCCGCAGCCTGAACCTCAGCAATTCCGTGGCCATCCTCACCTACGAGGCACTGCGGCAGAACGGTTTCCCCGGCCTGACCGGCGTGGGGGAAATGGCAAACAGGTAACATCACTCTGTAAAGGAGACGCGAATATGAACTACAACAAGAAAACCATCATGGACGTGGATGTGGCGGGCAAGAAGATCCTGCTGCGCTGCGATTTCAACGTACCGCAGGATAAGGCCACCGGCGAGATCACCAGCGACAAGCGCATCGTGGCGGCGCTGCCCACCATCCGGTATCTGCTGGACAAGGGCGCGGCGGTCATCGCCTGCTCCCATCTGGGCAAGCCCAAGGGCGAGTGGAAGGAAAAGCTGAGCCTTGCCCCCGTGGCCAAGCGCCTCAGCGAGCTGCTGGGTCAGGAGGTCATCTTCGCCAAGGACATCGTGGGCGAGGATGCCAAGGCCAAGGCCGCTGCTCTGAAGGGCGGCGAGATCATGCTGCTGGAGAACCTGCGCTTCGACATCCGCGAGGAGAAGAACGATCCCTCCTTCGCCAAGGAGCTGGCCAACATGGCGGAGCTGTATGTGTCCGACGCCTTCGGCACCGTGCACCGTGCCCACGCCTCCACCGCCGGTGTGGCAGCCTTCCTGCCCGCCGTATCCGGTCTGCTGGTGGCCAAGGAGCTGGAGATCATGGGCGGCGCGCTCGAGAATCCCAAGCGTCCGTTCGTGGCGGTGCTGGGCGGCGCGAAGGTCAGCGACAAGCTGGGCGTGATCCGCAACCTGCTGGACAAGGCCGACACCATCATCATCGGCGGCGGCATGGCCTATACCTTCGCCAAGGCGCAGGGCGGCGAGATCGGCAAGAGCCTGTGCGAGAACGATAAGCTGGACTATGCGCTGGAGATGATCGAAAAGGCCAAGAAGAATGGCGTAAAGCTGCTGCTGCCCACCGACACCGTGGCTGCCGACAGCTTCTCCAACGACGCCAAGCGCATGGTGGTCAGCACCATGGACATCCCCGCCGATTACGAGGGCATGGACATCGGCCCCGATACCACCAAGGTTTTCTGCGACGCCGTGAAGGGCGCGGGCACCGTGGTGTGGAACGGCCCCATGGGCGTATTTGAGTTCGAGAACTTTGCCGCCGGCACCCGCGCCATGGCGCAGGCGCTGGCCGATAGCGGCGCTGTCACCATCGTGGGTGGCGGCGACAGCGCGGCAGCCGTGGAGCAAATGGGCTTCGCCGACAAGATCACCCACATTTCCACCGGCGGTGGCGCGTCTCTGGAATTTCTGGAGGGTCTGGAGCTGCCCGGCGTGGCGTGCCTGCTGGACAAATAAAGAGGGGATTTCATCCCCCCTTTAGCTTCCCCCCGCCAGTCTGCGGACTGGTGACGCCGCCCCAGGCGGCTGGATCAGGGTATTTTTCCGACGTTCACGCCGCCGGAAAAATGATTAGATTGATTTTTACGATCATTGAATATAATTTAGAGGAGCTTAGAAAAACATGAATCGCAGATATCGCAAGACCATTATTGCCGGCAACTGGAAGATGAACATGACCGCCAGCGAGACCAAGAAGTTTGCCGAAGAACTGAAAGCCATCATGCCCAAGGCCAAGTGGTGCGACGTGGTGGTGTGTGTCCCCTCCGTGAACATCTCCACCGCCATCCGCGCCTTCAAGGATCTGCGGGTGTCCGTAGGCGCCGAGAACGTGTTCTATGAGAAGTCCGGCGCTTACACCGGCGAGGTGTCCGCCGAGATGCTGAAGGATCTGGGCGTGAAGTACGTCATCATCGGCCACTCCGAGCGCCGCCAGTACTTCGGCGAGACCGACTTCACCGTCAATAAGAAGGCGCTGGCCGCCCTGGACGCAGGCCTGCACCCCATCATCTGCGTGGGCGAAACGCTGGAGCAGCGTGAGCTGGGCATCACCATGGAGCTGATCGCGCTGCAGGTGAAGTCCGCGCTGGCCGGTGTGCCTGCCGAGAAGCTGCGCAAGTGCGTCATCGCCTATGAGCCGGTATGGGCCATCGGCACCGGCAAGACCGCCACCGCCGAGCAGGCCGCCGAGGTCTGCACCTTCATCCGTACCACCGTGCGCCACCTGTACGGCGCCCGCATCGCCCGCTCCATCACCATCCAGTACGGCGGCTCCATGAAGCCCTCCAACGCGGCGGAGCTGCTGGGCCAGAGCGATATCGACGGCGGCCTGATCGGCGGTGCAAGCCTGAAGCCCGCCGAGTTTGTGGAGATCATCAACGCCGCCAATCAGGACTGACATACCGCGAGAAAGGAAGGTTCTGTCATGAACAAGACGCCGACTACGCTGATCATCATGGACGGCTTCGGACTGGCTCCCGCCAGCGATGACAACGCCGTAACGCTGGCCAACACGCCGGTGCTTGACCGGCTGTTCAAGGAATACGCCCACACCACCCTGTCCGCCAGCGGACTGGACGTGGGTCTGCCCGCCGGGCAGATGGGCAACAGCGAGGTGGGACACACCAATATCGGCGGCGGCCGGGTGGTATTTCAGGATCTGCCCCGCATCAGCCGCGCCATCGACGATGGCAGCTTCTTTAAGAACGAGGCCTACAACAAGGCCATGGACGACTGCCTGAAGCACGACAGCAGCCTGCATCTGTACGGTCTGCTGTCCGACGGCGGCGTACACTCCCATATCCAGCACCTGTTTGCCCTGCTGCAGATGGCCAAGGACAAGGGTCTCACCAAGGTCTATGTCCACTGCTTCCTGGATGGCCGCGATGTATCTCCCACCAGCGGCAAGGGCTTTGTGGAGGAGCTGCGTGACAAGTGCGCCCAGCTGGGCGTGGGCAAGATCGCCACGGTGATGGGTCGCTACTACGCCATGGACCGCGACAAGCGCTGGGAGCGCGTGCAGATGGCCTATGACGCCATGGTCTACGGCGAGGGCGTGCAGAACGCCGACCCCGTGGACGCTGTGGCCAAGTCCTACGCCAACGGTGTCACCGACGAGTTCGTGGAGCCCGTGGTCTGCGACAAGGACGGCACCATCGGCGACAACGACAGCGTGATTTTCTTCAACTACCGTCCCGACCGCGCCCGTGAGATCACCCGCGCTATCGTGGATCCCGATTTTGACGGCTTCCAGCGGGAGTTCTTCCCCACCACCTATGTATGCAACACCGAGTATGACGCTTCCATGCCCAACGTGCTGGTGGCGTGGCCCCGTGTGGCGGTGAAGAACGGTCTGGGCGAGTACCTCAGCAGCATGGGCATGACCCAGCTGCGTATTGCAGAGACGGAGAAGTACGCTCATGTCACCTTCTTCTTCAACGGCGGCGTGGAAAAGCAGTACCCCGGCGAGGATCGGGTGCTGGTACCCTCCCCCAAGGTGGCCACCTACGACCTCCAGCCGGAGATGAGCGCCTTTGAAGTGTGCGACAAGTGCGTGGAGCGCATTGAGTCCGGTGCATATGACGTGATCATCCTGAACTTCGCCAACTGCGACATGGTGGGCCACACCGGCGTGCTGGAGGCCGCCATCAAGGCGGTGGAGACCGTGGATACTTGCGTAGGCAAGGTGGTGGACGCCACGTTGAAGATGGGCGGCATCGCCATGATCACCGCCGACCACGGCAACGCCGAGGATATGAAGCAGGCTGACGGCAGCCCCATGACCGCCCACACCACCAATCTGGTGCCCTTCATTCTGTGCGGCGCGGGCAGTGAGCTGCGCACCGGCCGTCTGGCGGACATCGCTCCCACCATTCTGGATGTACTGGGCCTTGCCTGCCCGCCGGAGATGGATGGACGGACGCTGATTGTAAGATAACTGGCGAAAAGGTTTGCGACTTTTCTGCCAACGTGAGTGCTTTCTTTTGAACGTGTGTAGGGGCGGGGCTCTACCCCGCCCGTCCCACATTGAATACCTTGCCGTTTTACCGGCGGGAGGGGCAGAGCCCCTCCCCTACGCATTTCTACATCCATCCACGTAACATATCTCATCTTTCCCTCAACTCAGGAGGAACCACATACATGAACATCACCGTCATCGGCTGCGGGCGCTGGGGCTCGCTGATCACATGGTACCTTGACCGCACCGGCCACCGGGTCACGCTGTATGGCCGTTCCGGCTCCGCCCGGATGCAGCGGTTTCTGGCCACCCGTTCCAACGACCTGCTGACGCTGCCGGAGTCCGTGGCGCTGTCCACTGACCTCTCCTGCGTGAAGGATGCGGAGGTCATCATCATCTCCATCGGCTCCCAGAGCCTGCGGGGTCTGATGGAGGAGCTGCGTACCATGGCGCTGCGGAACAAGATCGTTGTGCTGTGCATGAAGGGTCTGGAGATCGGCACCGGCGAGCGGCTCAGTCAGGTGGCGGGCGAATATCTAGACGGCTCCAACGCCATCGCCGTATGGCTGGGGCCGGGCCATGTGCAGGAGTTCTATCGCGGCGTGCCCAACTGCATGGTCATCGACAGCGAGAACACCGCCGTCAAGCAGCGGCTGGTGAAGGAGTTCTCCAGCGCCCTGATCCGCTTCTACTACGGCAACGACCTGCTGGGCAACGAAGTCGGCGCGGCGGCCAAAAACGTGGTGGGCATCGCCGCCGGTTTTCTGGACGGCGCGGGGCTGGTAACGCTGAAGGGCGCGCTCATGAGCCGCGGCACCCGCGAGGTGGCCCGTCTTATCCGGGCCATGGGCGGCAACGAGCTGTCCGCCTACGGGCTGTGCCACTTGGGCGACTATGAGGCCACGGTGTTCTCCCCTTACAGCCACAACCGGCAGTTCGGCGAGTGCTTCGTGCAGGGCAAGCCCTACACCCAGCTGGCTGAGGGCTACTACACCGTCAAGGCGCTGGTGCAGCTGGGCAGGCAGTACGGCGTGGAGCTGCCCATCTGCCAGTCGGTGTACCACATCCTCTACGAAAACGGCGACCCCCACGAGGCCATCCGCATGCTGATGGGCCGCGACCTGAAGGGCGAATTTGACAGCTGAAAGCAATCCTTTCACCAAATCCTGTAAAAATGTATAAAATGACCTCTGTCCGTCCAAAATAGGCGGCAGAGGTCATTTCTTTCATTCCGGCCGGCCGCCGGCCGTAACGGGCGGCCATCGGAGATGCTCCGGTGAAAGGAGAAGCTATGGAATTTATGAAACAGCACCGCCGCGCCCTTTACATCGCGCTGGCGCTGTGTGTGGTGGCCGCCGGTGTAACGGGCTATCTGGTACTGAACCGCGAAGCGCCTGCCCAGCAGGCCTCCTCCAACCAGCCTGTCACGCAGGCCAAGCCCCCGGTGGTCACGCCGGTGAAGCCCACCCTGCCTGAAAAGGAGGAGCCGAAGGAGGAAACGGAACCCGTAGAGACCGCCGCCCAGCTGCTGCCGCAGGTGGTCTCGCCGCTGGACGGCACCACAGTGACGGTGTTCAGCATGTCGGAGCTTTTGTATGACGAGACCATGGCCGACTGGCGCACCCACGAGGGGCTGGACATTCAGGCCGCCGAGGGCGATGCGGTCAAGACTGCCGCAGCGGGCGAGGTGACCTCCGTCACCCGTGATGAGCTGATGGGCACCACCGTGTGCATCACCCACAGCGGCGGCTACGTCACCAAATACAGCAGCCTGCAGGACAATCCCCCCATCAGTGAGGGCCAGCAGCTGGCCGCAGGTGACATCGTGGGCTATGTGGGCACTGCCGCCGCCGAAGCCAGCATGGGGCCGCACCTGCACTTTGCCGTGGAGAAGGACGGCACGCTGATCGATCCGAAGGAATATGTAAAATAACTGGCATGAAATCTTCGATTTCATTGCTCAAAAACGCAGCCGGCTTTTTCAAGTCGGCTGCGTTTTTGCGAATATCGGGAACTTTTTCCACGCTGCCAGCGTCACATAAACAGGAAGATCCCAAAATGAAGGAGGTTTTTGCCCATGAAACGTATCACCACTCTCTTGCTAACGCTGGTACTGATCCTGCTGCTAGTGGGCTGCGGCGGTAAAGCCGTCGCCAGCGACAACGCCGCACAGGCCGCGCCCAGTGAAAGCGGCGGCTATTGGAACACCAGCGACGCCAGCGGTGTCGACGAGGACTACAACATGGCATATGATGCCGAGCCGGGCACCATGGAGGAGGAAAGCGGTGCGGCCCAGACCGGCAAGCCCGCCAAGCGCATCTACACCGGCTACATGGAGATGCAGACACTGGACTTTGACGCCGCCAGCAGCGGCATCGACGCGCTGGTGAAGGAGCTGGGCGGCTATTTCCAGCAGAGCAGCACCTCCAACGGCAACAGCGGCTACCGCCACGCCAGCTACACCGTCCGCGTTCCGGCGGCCCAGTTTGACACCTTCTTTGAGAAGGCCGGTGCGCTGTGCCATGTGACCTATTCCAACACCAACACCGACGACGTGTCCGAAAGCTACTACGACACCGAGGCTCGGCTGGAGACGGCCCGCATCAAGCTGGAGCGGCTGCAGACGCTGCTGGCTAAGGCCACCAGCATGGAGGACATCATCACCATCGAAAGCGCCATCTCCGAGACGGAGTGGGAGATTGAAAACCTCAGCGGCACGCTGCGGCACTATGACGCGCTGGTGGACTACGCCACCATCAACGTGGAGCTCAGCGAGGTCTATAAGCTGTCCGGGCAGGACGAGGCCGTCACCACCTTCGGCGGTCGGCTGGGCCAGTCCTTCGTCAACGGTCTGAAGGCCGTGGGCAACGCACTGGAGGACTTCGCCGTGTGGCTGGCGTACAGCTGGGCATGGCTGCTGGTGATCGCGGCGGTGATCGTGGTGGTCGTGCGTATCGTGCGCCGCAAGAGCGGCGGGAAGAAGCTCTCCCTGAAGCGGAAGGTGAAGGCAGAGGACACAGAACCGAAGGAATGACATAAAAAAGATGACTGGCTTTGCCAGTCATCTTTTTTATGCTTATTTTTCCGCTTTCCGCTGGAAGAACTTCACGATCTCCACAATGGGGATGACGCAGAAGGCCAGCGCCAGCGCCACCAGATACTCATTCCACTCCACGCTGGTGAAGTCGAAGGCGGTGGCGATGAAAGGCACCTCGCACACCAGCGTGGTAGCCAGCAGGCTGCCGATGGCGGCGAAGGTCATCATCTTATTGCGGGTACGGAGCTTCAGGATGCTGCCCCGCTGGGAGCGCATGTTCAGGCTGTGGAAGATCTCCGCCATGGACATGGTGACAAAGGCCATGGTGGTGCCATCGGGGCTGAGGCCGCCCGCCGGAATTTCCCACACACCGGACTCCATGAAATGGCCGATGAAGAAGGCCGCGATGGTCAGCGCCGAGATCACAAGGCCCTGATAGGCCACGTCCACACCCATGCCGCCGGCGAAGATCCCGGCCTTGGCGTCACGGGGACGGCGGCGCATGATGGCGGGCTCCGCCTCCTCCATGCCCAGCGCCAGCGCCGGGAAGCAGTCGGTCACCAGATTGATCCACAGCAGGTGCACCGGCTCCAGAATGGTGAAGCCCATCAGCGTGGCCACAAAGATGGATATGACCTCGCTCATATTGGAGGACAGCAGGAACTGGATGGCCTTGCGGATGTTATCATAGATGCGGCGGCCTTCCTCCACCGCGCCCACGATGGTGGCGAAGTTATCGTCGGCCAGCACCATATCCGCCACGTTTTTGGTGACGTCGGTACCGGTGATGCCCATGCCCACGCCGATATCAGCGGACTTGATGGAGGGTGCGTCGTTGACGCCGTCGCCGGTCATGGCGGTGACATAGCCCGCGCCGCGCCATGCGTTGACGATGCGGGTCTTATGCTCCGGCTGTACGCGGGCGTACACAGCGATGTGAGGATATTCCTTCTCGAACTCCTCGTCGCTCATGGCGCTGAGCTGTGCGCCGGTGATGGCTTTTTTGTCCTCGGTGAGGATGCCCAACTCCTTAGCGATAGCCACGGCAGTGTCGATATGGTCGCCGGTTATCATGATGGGCCGGATGCCCGCCTGACGGCACTCCTCGATGGCAGCCTTTACCTCCGGGCGCACCGGATCGATCATGCCCGCCAGCCCCAGGAAGCACAGGTCATGCTCCAGATCATCGGCCTCGAAGGAGGTCGGCTCGGTCTCATAGGTGCGCTGGGCGGCGGCCAGCACCCGCAGAGCCTTGTCGGCCATGGCCTTGTTGGCGGCCAGAATCTCGGCACGTTTTCCCTCCGTCATGGGACGCACCATGCCGCTGTCCCAGTAGCTGGTGCAGCGCTCCAGCACCACGTCGGGGCCGCCCTTGGTGAACTGGACATAGCCACTGTCGGTCTTATGGACGGTGGACATCATCTTGCGGCCGGAGTCGAAGGGCGCTTCACCCACACGGGGCAGTTCGTTCTGCAGACGGGGCTTGGGCAGGCCGCACTTGGCGCTCCACGCCACCAGCGCCGCTTCGGTAGGCTCGCCGTTGACGGTGCCGTCCTCCGCCAGTGCGGCATCGGAGCACAGCGCCATGGCGGTGGCGGTGCGGTCACGGTCGGTGCCGTAATCGTCCACCACGGTCATTTTATTCTGGGTCAGGGTACCCGTCTTGTCGGAACAGATGATCTGAGCGCAGCCCAGCGTCTCCACGGCGGTCAGGCGGCGGATGATGGCGCTACGTTTGGACATGTTGGTGACGCCGATACTCAGCACCACCGTCACCACGGCGGCAAGGCCCTCAGGAATGGCGGCCACCGCCAGCGACACGGCGATCATGAAGGAGTGCAGCACCACGTCCAGCGTAAACGCACCGGCACGCAGCAGCTGCACGCCGAAGATCAGCACGCAGATCACCAGCACCAGCTTGGTAAGTATGCCGGACAGTTGGGTCAGCTTGATCTGCAGGGGCGTCTGGCCCTCCTTGGCGTTGGCCAGCGCGTCGGCGATCTTGCCCATCTCGGTATCCATGCCGGTCTGGGTCACCACCATGCGGCCGCGGCCATACACCACGGTGGAGCCCATGTAGACCATGTTCTTCCGGTCGCCCAGCGGTACGTCGTTGGCGCTGTCCCGCAGGTGGATCAGGTCGATGAACTTGGTAACGGGGACGGATTCGCCGGTCAGGGCGGCCTCCTCCACCTTCATGCTGGCGCTCTCCAGCACGCGGCCATCTGCCGGAATGGCGTCGCCCGCCTCCAGCAGTACCACGTCGCCCACCACCAGCTCCTCGCTGCGGATGGTAACGGTCTGACCGTCACGCAGCACCTTGCTGGTGGCGGCGGCCATCTGCTGTAAGGCTTCGATGGCCTTTTCCGCCTTGCTCTCCTGATACACGCCCAGCACGGCGTTGACGATCACCACGAAAAGGATGATGATAACGTCGGCAAAGCTCTCGTTCTGCACCACCGCCAGCACGGCGCTGATGGCGGCAGCCACCAGCAGAATGATGATCATGGGATCGGCCATCTGCTGGAAAAACCGCTTGATAAGGGAATCCTTCTTGGCCTCCGCCAGCTTGTTCCTGCCGTTTTTGGCAAGGCGCTCCGCCGCCTCGGCGGCGGTCAGACCCTGCTCGCGGGAGTCCACATCCCGCAGCACGGCGTCCGCTTGTTCCAGATAATGCTTCATATTGTCCTTCCTCCTGAATACGGGTAGTTTGCCCCGATATGCACAAAAAAGCGAGCCACATGCGCAGACTTACAACTGCACATGAGTCTCGCTGTCTAAGGTTAAGCCAGACGTTTCCGCCATGCATGTTGACTTAACTCGCACCCGCAGGTGCGCAACTACTCCCCCATGAGATACACAGGATTTGATTTGTATGGTGTAGTATATCAAATCTTTTCCCGGATTGCAAGGGGGAATTTGAGATGATCCGGTATTTTGTGTATGGCGCTTCGGTTCACGGAAAATTTTTGCAAAAAGTGAAGGATCATGAAACCTTTTTCGGAAAACAGCGTCTATATAAGTAGAGAGATAAATAAATCGGCGGTTCAACCGTTGGTCGGTTGTCACGGCGGCGATCCTGGCATAGAATAGAGGTGCGGAGAACGGGAAAGGAGCTTGGTGATGAAGCGGAGAATTTTTCTGGTGCTGTTGACATTAGGCATGGTACTGACGCTGCTGGGCTGCGGCAACGGCGGAGAGCTTCGTGCGGTGGAGCGCTGCGCCCGGCAATACTTGCAGGCTTTCCAATCTGAGGGGATCGCAAAGGCCGTGGAATACTGCCACTTCGAGGCCAGCGAGCACCATACTCAGGACGCGCACCGGAACCTGTATATCCGTTCCGGCTGCGCCATTCAGGATTACCGCATCCAGCGCATCGACAAGATCAACGACGGGCTTTATGCCCTGACGCTGGAGCTTCAGGATGCCAGCGGCCAGTGGAAGACCGTCTATAACTTTGTGGGCCGCATCGACGGCGCCTACCGCTATATCAACGGTGTCAGCCACATTCCGGAGTCGCTGCGCGGCGGCTTCACGCCGGAGACCTACCGCACCGTGGACACCGGCGCGGTCATCGTCCGCAAGCTTGGATAAGCCACGGCGCAGGGAGCATCCCTCCCTGCGCCGATCATTACAGAAAAAATTACCATCCGCCAAAAATGCATATCAGGCCGACATGGGGGAAATCTAGCATTGCGATACCCAATCGACAAGCATTTGCTTGATCAACGCAAGAAAGGAGATTACACTCATGTCTGCTAAGAATACCAACAAGCTGAACGTTCCTGAGGCTCGTGCCGCTATGGATAAGTTCAAGATGGAGGCTGCCAACGAGGAGGATGTGTATCCACCTCAAAGAATTTTTCCGACCCTCGATTTTTGGCTTAAATACAGGGAAAATCGTCTTTCCCGAAAAAACCAGTTTTTGAGGTGGAAACATCTTGTTTGAAACAAGTGTATCTTTGTCGTGGGCATTCGTCACATTCCTGCCACAGTAGCGGCCTCGTCACGATCTCTATTTGCCTGCACTTGGCGCAGGCTGTCTCCCGAAACTTCCCCGATAAAGCGGTAGAAGATGCGGATGCTCTGCCGGTATGGGGTACGCGGCCCGGCAACTTTTCTGCCCTCCGGCAGTATCTTTTCACCGATCTCAATACGCTCGATGAAAGCGTGCAGTATATCTCTGTCCAGCGTTTCCACGCAGGTGTACCGTTTGGCAAGGTCGAAGAACAATCCGTAGGCGCTGCGTATCTCCTTTGCCGTGGTCTCGCCCTCTACCAGCTTCTTGCGGCGCACGGCCAGCTCGTCAATCTCGATGCCGAACTTCTTGACCATCTCCTCATGAATGTCGTCGCTGAGCATCCCGGCGATGTTGTCGCGGTAGGAGCGCTCGATCATCTTCTTGAGACGGGCGGTCTGCTTGTCGATGTTCTCGATTTGCGTAGCAGGGTCTTCGCCGCCCAAAGAGGCGTTGGCCTGCTCGATAGCGTTCTCCGTGATGGTACGAATCTCATCCTCGCCAAAGGCCAGCAGCTTATTGAGGTCACAGCGGACAACTTCCATCAGGTCATCGTAGCGGATGCGCGCCCCATGCAGGCAGCGGGTCTGCGCTCTGGAACTCAGGTTGTTGCACACCAGATACCAGTATTTCGCCCGTTCTCCATTGTAGACAGAGCCGCCGGAACACATGGCCGCACCGCAGCAGGCACAGTAGGCGATACCGCCGAAGATGCTGTGACGGAACGCGGGGTTTGCCCCGTTGGCCTTGGTGTTCTCGCCCATGAAGTGGGCGGCCAAATCGAATTTCTCCTGAGAAACCAGCGCCTCGTGAGTGTTCTTTGTGAACACCCATTCCTCCTCCGGCACTTTGACCTTCTTCTTGGACTTCACGCTGACCTTACGGCTCTTGCCCAGTAGCGTATGTCCCAAGTAGACCCGATTGCGAAGGATGCGCTTCACGGTGGTGTAGTTCCACAGGTCGGACATCCGCTGCGCGCCGCGTTCAGTGAAGTTGTCGCGGCATTCTACACGGTACTTCAGCGGCGGCATGATACACGCCTCGTTAAGCCGTATGGCGATGCTGCGGCAGGACTGGCCGGAAGCAGCCATATCAAAGATCATCTTGACGACCGGCGCAGTGTTCTCGTCCGGCACAAGCTGGTCGGTGGTGCGCTCTGCCTTCCGGTAGCCGTAGGGCGGGCAAGCCACATATTTACCGTTGTTGCGCTTGGTGTTCAGCGTCTGCTTGACTTTGCGGGACGTATCCCGCAGATAGACGTCGTTCATGGCAAACTGGAACGGTGCCATCAGGTTATCTTCCTCGGAGTCAAAATTGCTGCCGGGGGCCAGATAGCGGATGCCGTGTTCGGGGAAATAGCGCTCCGCATAGTGGCTGGATTCCGTCATATCACGGCCCAGTCGGGACAGGTCTTTGGTAATGACCATGTTGACCTTGCCGGTTTTCAGATGCTCCAGCATGGCGCGGAAGCCGGGGCGCTCGAAGTTGCCTCCGGAATAGCCATCATCGGCAAATTCCTCCACCAGAATGATGCCATGCTTTTCGCAGTATTCCCGCACAATGGTACGCTGGTTGGTAATACTGGCAGATTCGCCGTATTTCCGTTCCTCATCAGAAAGGCGGTAATAGGCGTCTGCAAGCTGAACGTGGTTCCTCATGTTTCCTCCTTTCCGGAACCACTCATTTACGGCTCCATTATACCATGCGGCTATCCTGCCGGTCAAAATTTGCGGTCTGTTTTCCGGTGAAAATGATTTCCTCCGTTACCACTTCCTGAATGGTTTTTGTGCCGGTAAATACACGCTCGATCACATAGGTCGCCGCGCCGATCTGCTGTTCGTTCTTATCGTTCAAGTGTCGCCACCTCCGCTACCATTATGGACAATTTCTTCCAACTTTAACCAAAAAGCCGTCGAGCATACAGGCAAACACTTGTCTGCAAGCTCCACGGCTTTGCATTTTGTTTCTTATCTCTCAAGCAAAACAGGCGGCTGGTGGCTATCAGCCTCACGGGAATCTCACCCCGGCCCATGCTGATGGGTGCGCCGCACGATGCTTTGAGGGCGTCCAATGCGGGAGTATCTTTAAGGGTGCCGGTGGTCGTGGCCAACAGAGTGCCGCTCTGTTTTGGAACAACGCCTGTTTCGCTCCTTCCCGCGTGGGAGATCATGGCGGGCGCTGTTCTCTGGCTCACACCGGCACGAACGTACCTGTCTGCTCTATTCCGTGCCGCAATCGCAGCTCTTTTCAATGTGCAACATCGGCTCCTGATCAGCCTGCATCAGCCATCAAGCCTTTGATGGCTGATGCAGGCTCACAAAGAGGAAACCGCGGCGGCGGTGCGGAAAGGAAACACACCGCCGCCGCGAAACAGGGGGAGGCGTTTTAGGCGCTTTTGCGGAGATAGGATGCCAGCATATCAATGAATTGCGTATTGGTTGGCGGCTGCGACAGCGGACATCCGGCGATCTGATCCAGCATACTGTGATCCGGCTGTCTCCAGCAGGCTTGTACAAGGGTACGCAGATTTCTTTCCACACAACTGGTCGTTGTATTGAAGTGCTGCGCTGTCTGCCGATATAGGCGCTTTGTGATTAGCAGAACGTACTCAGGCTTTTTCTGTACCTGCTCCAGCATATAAACCGCGAAGTAGAATCCCGACAGCTTTCCGGATACACCTAAGAGACGCAGCAGACGTTCAGCGTCCAAAGGTACGTCTTTTTCAAGCTCCGAAACGTAATAAACGAAAGGCACTGATACTCCTCCTGTCATGTGTATTTTGAAAGATGACTGTCGGTCATTCACGGCGGACTCCTTGCGGAATGCGGTAGTTTGTTCTTCTTTTTACATATTGATTTTACACGATTTTTGGCCGTTTGTGTCATGTATTCGTTCTACAATGGTCTACGTGAATGTGACGGTTTTTGTATGGAATTGTCGAATTCCCGCCTTTAATCGTTGCTACGTCGATATCCCTAGCCAAGTCAAGCAAAGCTTTTAAATTGTCAGTATCAATAATTATGAAAATACTTTTCTAACAAGAAAAGTTGTCTGGATGTTCTGCATAAGAACATCAGACAACTTTTGGATGATCGCACTACTTAGCATGTTTTTCGCAGTAAAAGCGTAAGCAAGTGGTTCGTTTTGGGTTATGTGCTTTTTAATGCTTTCGATACCCACATCTGCGTTTCCGCCTGTTAAACAACATTTCCGGGATAGTGGAAGACAGATAAGAAGCGGGGCCGCACAATGTGTGCAAGCCCCGCTTCCTATGATTACAGCCGTTCAAACGTAAGCGTCAAATGAATGCAAAAATGGACCGCACTCACTGAGTCGGTCCATTTTTGCATTCATTTGACGCTTACTGACAAAGGTTGAGATCAGCATACTTATTTGATGCTGTTCGGGCATTTCTCAAGGAAAACTGCTGATTTGGAACTTCACATCATAGCAAGCCCTTTTGCAAAGCGAGTGATTTGAAGAATTTTGCCGTGAGTTATCTAACATTACTATAAAGTAGGGTGACTTGCGCACAGGAAACTGAATCTGTTGAGGCAAAATCTATCTCACCTTACCAGGAGGCAAAAATGTCTATTGCTTATATTGACTACAGAACGCTGGACGACGAATTCTATACGCTAAAGCGAGTCTGCCATTTGCTCGAGTTCGACAAACTGACGCTGAAAGAAAAGTGTGAGGCGTATGCGATTCGTCCCCAGCGCAATGAGGTCGGCGAATGGGGCCTTACCCGCTACGACCTTCGCAAGCTCCATCACACATTATACCATGAGGACCGGAAGAATTCGGGCAGCCAGAAGGATGAGGGCCCCTGGGCATGATGGAGCTGCTGACCGTGGCGGAGACCGCCGCACTGCTGAAGACGACAAAACAGCAGGTCCGCAAGATGATCGCCCAGCGCCTTATTCCCGCAATGAAAGTAGGCCGCGAATGGCGCATTGACCGGAACTATCTGGAAAGTTTTCTGCGAAGCGAAATGGAATAGTCACCACACCCTCAACACATCGTTCCCCAAAAGTATATCTGAAATCTCCTCCCGCCCTCTAGATCTTATCAGTTATAACTTATGAATTTGCAATTTTGCAATTCGTCCTTCATGTTCTCTTTCTCTCACATGTATAGTTTATTCCATCACCCCATACCGCTTCATCAGTTCAATGCGCTCCTTGGCCAGCTTGATGGAGCCGGAGGCGCTGTTGTCCGGGCCTGATTGCTTTTCGACGGCATAGTGCGCGATGCGCTGCACCCACGCCACCGGCAGCAAATATGGGTGCTTTTTGAGGTAGGGATAGTTCCGCTCCAGATATTCACGCTTGGGGAACACTGAGCGCAGAACGCTGCTTTTCCCGCCAGTGCGGCTGGCCTTGACGGCATTCAGCGTCACGGTGGAGGAGTGGAGCCTGGTGTAGTCGTTGGAGCCGTACACGCCGCCGCAGAGAGTGTCATGCAGCAGCGGCTCCACATCGATGGAAGCGTCCCACAGTGTGGGCAGGTCAAGCCCAATGCCCAGATATTCTCCGGCAATGCGGAATGCCGCCGCGGCAAACGTCGCCGCATGAACGCTGGCGCATTGGTCGTGTAGCTGCTGCCAATCGATCTCCGCGTGATACTCCCGTGCCCACAGGCCGATGTCGCAGAACTGCCGCAGACCGATGCCGCTGCGGACGAAGTGCTTATAGGCATGCAGGATCAGGTACAGCAAATGCTCGTGGGACGGCATGGCGAGAAGCCCGTCCACCTCGATGGGCTTGAGGTCCACAAAGAAGTGGTTCAGCTCGTCGTGAGCGTCCTCAGAAGAATCAAATAGATGCCGGTGCAGCTCGATGTAAAGCGTACTGCCGTGCTTTGTGTAGGACACCTCGTCCGCCGGGGTCAGCTCGTCCGCCGGCGTGTCGGTGGTCAGGCCGTTGGCCAGCAGTGCCTCGTGGCAGGCGAAGAACTCGCCCGCCGGGATGTAAAGATCATCGTCGCCGCTGATGCGGTGATCCTTCAACGGATACAGGCGGCTGCAAAGCTGCCCCTTGACCACAACGGGATGCAGCCCCGCGGCCCGGAGCTTGCGGTAGAGGTCGGCGAACTCCGCTGACCGCATGGTCTGGTTCAGCACCTGACCGATGACCTGTTGCTTGGTCACGGCGAACAGCGCCGCGTTTTCTCCGGCGGCAGGCGTCTTGTGAACAGCCTCGAAGAGGATCGGCAGCAGCTTCTGCTGGCCCGCCAGCGTAAAAATGGCAGACCAATCCACGCCTTCGGTGGGCAGAGTCCCGCCGGAGACGGCAGCCTTGGCGATATGGAGAAATTGTGTTTCGGTGGCGGTCGGGGTCATGTTCTTGTGCCAAACTCTTTCTCTGGATTTTTCAATGGCGTTGGCGATGAGCAGCGAGACAGACCCGATGAACGCGCCCAGCGTGTTGCAGATCACGTCATCCACTTCCGCCATGCCGAGGGCATAACGGTATTGGGTATACTCGATCCCTATGCTGAGAATACAGCCAACAAACGTTGTGAGGATAATTCTGTCCCAACGGTGCCACTTTCGCGGCAACGCATTGGAGAGCGTCAGCCCCAGCGGAAAGAAGAGAAAGACGTTCATCAGCATCTCGCGGTAGAGCTCCGGCTGCTGCCGCGCGGCGGCGAAGGTGGCAAAAGGGGTGAGGATCAGGCCAGTGCTGCCCTCCGAGCGTGTAAGGATCGTTGCATAAAGTATAGCCCCGATCATCAAGACCGTCAGGCCGAGGTTGCCGCGCTGCCACCGCTTTGCCGCAATATGTGCGGCTGATCCGCCCCAAACGGCAAGTGCCAGCACCATAAAGAGAATAATGACGCTAAGCGGGCGGGTATAGATGTAGTGAAGCATATTATTCTTCTGTTTGGGCGTGGCCCCTTAGTTTGTTCCACACCCGCTTCAGGTGCGGAGACAACAGTTCTTTCGCATAGCGATAGGTTTCTCTGTCAAATATGGATGCCACCGCGAAAAACAGTGGTACTACAACGACGCAGGTGATTGCAGCCCACAGGATAATGCGGGGGTAGGTATCCAGCGCAATGTGGGAAAAGACCAGTTTGGACAGCGCCGTCACCGCAATGAACAGTGCCAGATTGACCAGCCAGCGGCGGTAGGTTTTCCATGGGCTGCGGTGCAGGATCTTTTTGTTGGCATAGATAATCATATCATTGGTGCGGTACAGCAGCGCGGCAATCGTACCGAGCAGAACGCCGTAGATGCCGAACTTGAACACGCAGGCCAGAGAAACCACAATATTGATGATGGATTCCAAAATCGAACGCCACTGTGTCAATTTGAAATGGCCTGCATAATTGATTACCTGCAGGGAAGAATTTCGGCCATTAGACAGCAAATATGTTGCAATAAACAAATACGGCAGGTAGTTATCTGCATAACTAATGTCAGTTACACCACTTGTATACAGTTTTATAAACGGGAGTATGAACATATTAGCGATGCAGAACAAACTAAAGGTCAACACCATGTTGAAGATTTCGTATACATCCAAAAGATGCAAAAAACGTGGCCTGGCTGTATCATATGTTTGACCTAAAATAAAGTTTGCTCCGCCAAAGTTTCCAATCGCCGTTGATATCATACCGAACAACAGTGTATACATACCGTAGACACTGACCATTTTTAGTCCGCAACAATAGGTTAAAATAAGCGTGTCCGTATTGGTAAAAATCAAAGTCGATATCTGGTGCACCAATACGTTTTTACTTTGTGAAATAGCTTCAAAATCGGGCTTTACACGAAGATTTATCCACCCATAGTGCTTTTTTATATAGGATAAAATAAATGCGACTTGGATCAGATTGAATATCATATACATGCATTGTAGCATATGTATTTAGGGACACCGCCATACTGCTCACCATAATAGCTAAACAGCAAAACGCGATCCTTTTTTATTGGGAATCTGCGAAACAAGCTATATATGATTCGAATCAGCTTGTCCTTCACTCTATCTTTCATCCTGTTCTCACAATCCTATGCCGTACCGCATTCATGGCATAAATCAATCGTCCACACTGTATCGACCGTAGAAGACTGTTGGTACTTCTGTCGCAATATGCAGGCAGATCATATTCCTTAATAAAGATCTGAATAAGCTTAAAGCCTCGCCCGTTGTGTTTCATTCGGGTCAGCGTAAGCCACGAGAGGGAAACAACGTCATGCGCACATCGGTTCAAATACAAGGGCAGCATTTCTGGATAGTTTTCCTGCAAAAAGGAGACCCTCGCTTCCCATCCTTTGATAATATCCAGCCGTTTTTCCGTAAACGTATACGAAATGCTGTTTTGCCGTTGACGATAATGTACAAGCGGTTGCGGAATACAGGCGATGATGTTACTATCCTGAAACACCAGATGCGTCCAAAAGTGATCTTCAAACAGCAAGCCAGCAGGAAACTTATGCTTCTTTGCGATTTCCGCTCGAACCAATTTTCCCCACGCAAACGTCTGGATTTCTCCGGACATCAGCCGCTCGATCGAGGTCACTTTATCGAGAACTTGTCCTTTATTTGCAGCAACATCTTCGTGGTCGTCATAAGTATAAAAATAATTTCCTACCACCACGTCCGCACAATGCTGGCCTTGGAGCCTCAGCAAAATTTGAAGTGCATTGTTTTCCAGATAATCATCGCTGTCGAGATAAAAGATAAATTCCCCTTTTGATGCAGAGGTTCCGGCGTTCCTGGCGTCTGAAAGGCCTCCATTTTTCTTGTGAATCACGTGAATTCTTTTATCTTTTTCCGCAAAAGTGTCGCAGATATTCCCGCTGGAATCCGTTGAACCATCGTCTACTAAGATGATCTGCAAATCCCTATATGTTTGTGAGATGACGGAATTCACGCAATCTTTCAGATATTTTTCGACGTTATAAACCGGAATAACGATTGATACCATATAGAAACTCTCTCTTTTAGCCCTTTAGAATTCTTCTCACAACTCGCCCCAGCTTTGCCTTCATCTGTGTGCGCTTCGGCAGCCAGCTCATCGAGTACCAGTGGATCGAGTATGTATTCTCTGTCTTGTTCAGCTTTCCGGTCGCGCTATCCAGCGGGTTGAAGTAATCCTCCGGATAGACGTGGATACCTGCTACAACCTGCTCTTGCCCGTTGCGGACAAGTCCAAAGCGTTCCATCACATCACTGTTCAGGTGCGGACACCCCACAGGCGTGACGCGGCCATCTGGCTGCACATAATGAAGCTTCTTGTATTCATCGATCATGGCCTGCACAACGGTCTGATGCGGCACAGCCGCCATGACCTGCCCGCTGTTGACAAATTGGTCGTTCTCGAACCCGATAAATCCCTCATCATCCAGCAACGGCGAGATATCCCGCACGACCTCCACATCGGTGTCGAAGTACACGCCGCCGTACTGCTCCAGCACGATCAAACGCATGACGTCGGACACGAAGGCGTACTTCTTCGCGGCGTAAGCCTCCGCCATGAAGGGCATAGCGAGATAGTCGTAGTTGTCCTCGTTCCACTCGCGGATCTTAAAATCCGGGCAAAACTTGCGCCAACTGGCGATACACTTCTTTGTCAGCTCCGGCTTTTCACCGCGGCCAAACCAACAGTAGTGGATGATCTTTGGGATCATGCTCAATCCTCCATCAGCGCGTAGATTTTTTCGACCTCTGCACTGTTCGTATAGTCTCGCTTTTTACAGTTCTCCGAAAGCTGCTGCATCCGCGCAGGATCACGCAGCAAAGCCGCAATACCGGCGGCACAGCCCGCATTGTCCATGGGGACGATCACACCATCCGCGCCGTCCTCCAGTTGACTGCCGGAGGTTGCATAGTTGGTGATAACGACGGGCTTGCCCAGCAACTGTGCCTCGCGCACGGTGACAGCTTTGCCCTCGTAGCGGGACGGCTGCACATACAGGTCGCAGGCTCGCATGTAGGGATAGGGATTGTCCTTCTTGCCAAGGATGATGACGCGATTCTCCATCCCGGCCTCGGCAATCTTCTGCCGGATCAGCAGCTCGTCGCCGCCGGTGAGCTTGATGTTGGCAGTCTGCTGGAAGTAAACGTCTCTCCAGTCCACATCCGCATTGATGGACTCGGCGCGAAAGCTTTCAGCTGCGCGGCGTTCACGATCTTGTAGGGATCGGAAGCGGTGCCGGAGCCGGAGAGCGCAGAGGTGGCCTGGGCAAGTGCCTGATCCACGGCGTTCAGGACAGCGCGGGAGCTCTGGGTCGCGCCGGAGACGACGTCGACGCCGGTGGTACCGTTGGCAGTCTTGATGCGGTCAAGCAGACCGGCCTCCTCGACCTTGGCCCAAAATGTGGGTGTCTGGGTACCGCCGTCGGCCTGCAGGTCGGAGATGATGACATTACCTTCCTGCTGTTCAAGGATGAGTGTCACGGTGATGAGCTCGTTGTCGTGACCGGGAGCCGAGCCGGTATAGGCTCCCGGAGTATAGGTGTTGTCCACGGTCACGGCGAAGGCGGCTGTGGGAAACAGCGAGAGCACCATGACCACGGTCAGGAGTAGGGAAAGCAGTCTTTTCTTCATGTGGGGTAGTCCTTTCTCTTTTCGTTCATGATAGCGCGGGGATACTGTGGGGGATGCCGGGACGGCAGGCGTCACCTCCTTTGCGGAATAAAAGAGTGATGTATTCAAATTTAAGTTAGCTGCGGCTAACCGCATTGGAGTAAAAACGGCAGCGCGGCTTCCGTGGGGAAGGGGGCTGCCGGAGCATACGGCGGTCTCATCAGAGAGGGCGTTCCTGTTACAACGGTTAGCCAATGCTAACCGTTGCTTCGAAAAAGACCGTCGGAAGGCGAATCGCCATACGCCGACGGGAACAACAAATTTCTGGATAAGTTTACCATATCCTGAGCGGGATTGCAAGTAAAATTTTTATGTGCGCATGCGGCGCGGCCCCACCAGAGTACGTGAAATGCTGGAACTGGGGGTCAATGTATCCATCGGCTCCGACAATATCCGCGACCCGTTCCGTCCCTTCGGAAACGGAGACATGCTGGAGGAGGCCCTTCTCACTGCTCAGATCCACAAGCTGGGAACGCAGAAGGAACTGGAGCAGGTATACCGCATGATCACCTATAACCCCGCAAAGTCCGCGCTGCTCAGCGGCTACGGTACGACGCCGGGATGCTATGCCGATCTGGTGGTGCTGGACGCCCCCACCGCGGCAGAGGCGATCCTCAGCCAGGTGGACAAAAAATATGTGATCAAACGGGGCCGGATCGTTGCCGAAAGCGGAAAGCTCCTATCTGTATGACCCACGAGGTATCCCCAAATTGGCAAACGGCATGGCAGGCCGCCAGTCGACACCATATATGAATTTCTAGATTGGAGGACGAAAACAATGTATCTGAAAGCGGAACCCTATAATTGGCCATTGGGAGGTGATCTGCGCCCCGAAAACACCGCGTTGATCCTGATCGACATGCAGCACGAATTCTGCAGCGATAAGGGCATCATGGCCTATTCCGGCTGTGATATCTCCCGGATCAAGGCGATCATCCCCAATATGCAGAAGCTGCTGAAGGCGGCAAGAGAGGTCAAGGGCCTTACCATCGTACATACAAGAGAGGGCTGGAAGAAGGATCTCTCCAACCTCTCCGAACTGAAGCTCCTGGATTCCCAGTGGCGCGGCGCCGTGATCGGTGAAAAGGGCCCCATGGGCAGATTCTTCATCGAGGGCGAGGAAAACTTCGATACGATCCCCGAGCTGTATCCCATCGAAGGCGAGCTGGTCATCGATAAGCCCGGCACCGGCGCCTTTACCGACACGATGCTGGAGAAGCTGCTGCTGGTCCGCGGGATCAAAAACGTCATCGTGACCGGTGTGACCACCGATTGCTGCGTCAACTCCACCATGCGCGAGGCGACGGACAGAGGCTTCCACTGCACGATGGTCTCGGACTGCACCGCGGCGCTGAGCGATGAATACCAGAAATTCTTCGAGGAATATGTAAAGACCAGCATCAACTTCTGCACCCTGACAAATCTGGAAAATGTCCTGGCGTGGCTGGATGAATGCAAGGAAGAGAAATAAGTTTTGCCGGACTGCTCCTGAAATAAAAGAGAGAAAGGAACACGACCATGGATCATATGTATAACTTTACGCCAAAGCCTGAAAACGACCGGTATTGCGAAGAGCTCCGGCCGAGAACTCTGGAAGAAAGAAAAGTGACCCCGTGGGGCATGGGCTTCATTTGGTTTGGTCTGGGCGTCATGATCACCTGCTTCATGACCATTCCCAACCTGGTACCTTACTATTCGGTGTGGGAGCTTATTGTAACGTTTGCTCTGGGCATCACCGCGCTGATCCTGATCTGCACCGTGATCGGCGATATCGGCATCAAGACAGGCACTCCCTTTGGAACCACCATCAACGCCAGCTTCGGCCCGAAGGGCGGCCAGCTGGTGGGCATTATCCGTATCGCGCCGGGTCTGGCCTGGTTCGGCCTGAACGCATGGTACGGCGGCGGTGCGCTGAACGAGATCACCAAGATCCTGTTCGGCTTTGACCACAGAATGATCTTCATCTGGGCCTACGGCGCTCTGGCCTGTTGGATCTGCATCAAGGGCGTCAAGACCATTGAAAAGTTTGCCAAGGTCGTTACCCCTCTGATGGTCGCCGTAATCGTATTCCTGTTTGTGGAAGTGCTGAAGAAGTACGGCATCAACTTTGCCGATACCCTGACCATGGGCGGCACCGAAGGCCACAAGCCCTGGATCTATAACATCTGCGTTACCATCGGCGGCTATACCGCCATCGCCATCGGCTTCAACGACTTCACCAAGGACTTCAAGATGAGCGAGAAGACCATCGGCGGCAGCTGGCTCAAGCGCAACGGAAAGTTCTGCGGCGTGTCGGTGCTGCTGGGCGTACTGGGCTACACCATGTGCTGCACCCTGGCCACGGTCTGCGTGGTGGCTTCCGACGGTGCTGACGCACTGTCCCTGATCACCGAGCTGGCCTCTGCCAAGTCCATTGTTCTGGCCGTCTGCTTCCAGCTGTTCATTTTTGTGGCACAGGTATCCACCATCACCAGCGCCACGCTGTATCCGGCCGTTTCCGTCATCGTCGGCCTGGCCCCCAAGAAGATCAAGCCCGGCTTTGCCTGCTGCGCATTTGCCGCTGCCTCTCTGATGCTGCAGCCCTGGAACATTGCCAACCTGGCCGACTTCATGATGCTCCTGTCCGCCACCGGCGGCTCCATCCTGGGCGTTATCGTTGTGGACTACTACATCTTCAGAAAGGGCAGATACAGCATGGAAGCCCTTCTGACCACCAGAAGCAAGTATTACTACTCCAAGGGCTTCAACCTGGCCGCCATGATCACCTATGTTGTGGCAACCATCCCGGCTGTGTTCAGCACGGATTACGGTTTCCTGATTTCCATTGGCGTCGGCATGGTGCTGTACTACTTTCTGGCCAAGGCAATGGGCAGAAAGTATCCCGCTATGGTGCAGGAAAGCGGCACAACGGAGGTCTGAATGAACATTTCATCTCGTGAGGGCATCGTCCAGCTCCTGAAGGATTTTCAGGACGGATACCACAGGAAGGATATCGCGGCGATCCCACAGTTCGTGGAAAAGCTGTTTGTTGCGGACGAGCCCGTATATTACGGCACCTCCGGCGTGGAGCAGTTCATCGGCCGGGAGAATATCGGCCACCTTATCGAACTGGATTGGCGCTATTGGGGCGTGCTTACCATCAATTTCGACCAGCTCAGGATCCATTGCAGCGACGACTACGGCGACTTTATCACCACCGCCGTCCTGGTGTGGGATGTGCCGCAGAAGGACAGACTGCAGCGCTGGTACGGCGACATGACGGGCTGCGCCTTCTCTCCGGAAGGCGAGGGCGATGTGCAGACGGCGCGGAAGGTGCTGATGAAAACGGCGCAGTACTTCAGCGAGCTGGCCGAAGGAGAGCAGCATCACTATCAGCTGCGGATCAGCGGCGCGGCAAGAAAAGTGGATGGATGCTGGAAAATAACGTCCATGCACATGTCCGAGCCAAACCTGTAACACGGGCTGTTCCGCAGAAAAGATCAACAAGAAAAGGAGACGTACTATGTTTGATGTATTGATCAAAAATGCGAAGATCGTTTCCAGTCAGGAGATCATCGAAGGGAACCTCTACATCCGTGACGAAAAGATCGCCGCGGTCAGCAGGGAACTGCTGGACGAGGGCGCGGCCAAGGTCATCGACGCCGCCGGCAAGTACGCGATGCCCGGCGTGGTGGACGAGCATGTCCATATCATCGACATGGGCCAGCCGGAGCTGGGCAAATACGAGCTGGACTCCGGCGGCGCTGCCGTGGGCGGCATCACCACCGTGCTGGAAATGCCCCTGTCCATGCCGCCCTCCACTACGCTGGAAAACTTCAAGAAGAAGGAAGAGCGGGCCGGCAGCGCCTTCGTGGTGGACTACGGTCTGTATGGCGGCGCGGTGCCCGGCAATCTTGAGGAGATGTACAAGATTAACGACGCCGGCTGCATCGGCTTCAAGGCCATGATGGCAGGCTCCGTCCCCGGCATGTTCGATGTGGCGGATGACGGCTCCCTGCTGGAGATCTTCCGGGCCATCAAGGAGATGGATTCCACCATCGGCGTCCACGCCGAGAACGATGCGCTGATCCATATCGAGGAACAGCATTTGAAGGCCGCGGGCCGGAAGGACATCACCGCGTACCTGGACTCCCGCTCCGAGTTCCAGGAGAATGAGGCCGTCCGCAGAGCCATCTATCTCAACAGCGACCCCGAGTGCCGCCTGATCATCGTCCACGCCAGCAACCCCGGCGCGGTGGACATCATCCATCAGGCCAAGGCGGAAGACCACAACGTCCACTGTGAGACCGGTCCCCACTACCTGGCTCTCTGCAAGGAGGACGGCCCCAAGATCGGTCCCTATATGAAATTCGCGCCCCCTGCCCGTGAAAAGGCACAGACGGATATCCTGTGGCAGCAGCTGGCCGAGGGCAAGATCGACACCATCGGCTCCGATCACGGCGGCCATACCAAGGAAAACAAGGAAAAGGGCTGGGCCGACATCTGGCAGGCCGGCAACGGCGCGTTGGGTCTGGAGACCTCTCTGCCCGTCATGCTGACCGAGGGCGTCAACAAGGGCCGGATCACCATGCAGAAGCTGGTGGAGGTCATGTGCGAAAACCCCGCCAAGCTGTTCCGCATCTTCCCCAAGAAGGGTACGCTGCAGGTGGGCGCCGACGCCGACGTGGTGCTGGTGGATCTGGACAAGGAATACACCGTCGACGCGGCCAAGTTCCACTCTGTGGTGAGGCACAGCCCCTTCAACGGTTTTGCCATCAAGGGCGCGCCTGTGCTGACCATGGTGCGCGGCACCGTCGTGGCCGAAAACGGCGAGGTCGTGGGCCAGCCGGGCCACGGCAAGATGGTGCGGCCCATCAAGTAAGGAAGTGATACCATGGCTTTAGCAAATCGATCCCGTATTGAGCAGACGGTCGAAGCGCTGGCGCAGTTCAACGCAACGCCCGGCGCAGGCATTACCCGCCTGTCCTACACCGCCGAGTACCGAGCCGCCCAGGCGTACCTGAAGCAAGAGCTCGAGGCGGCGGGCCTGTCCGTCCGGCTGGATCCCATGGGCAACCTGATCGGCCGGAAGGAGGGCACAGACCGTTCCCTGGCGGCCATCGCTGTGGGCTCTCACCTGGACTCCGTCCGCAATGGCGGTAAATATGACGGCGCCATGGGCATCCTCTGCGGCCTGGAGCTGGCCCGGATGATGCAGGAGGACAACCTTTCTCTGCGGCATCCCTTTGAGGTGATCGCCATTGTGGAGGAAGAGGGCAACTCCTTCGGCTCCGGTATCCTGGGCGGCAAAGCGCTGTCCGGCCTGCTGGAGACGGACTATCTGAAGCAGCTGACAAACAACGACGGCATCACCGCCTACGATGTCATGAGGACCTACGGCCTGACACCGGATGACCTGCCCTAGGTAAAGCGCGATAAGACCAGCTGGGCCTATTTCATCGAGCCCCATATTGAGCAGGGCCCGGTGCTGGAAAGCGAAAACCTGTCCGTCGGCATCGTGGACACCATCGTAGGCATCCGCACCAAGAAGCTCATCCTCACAGGCCGGCCCGACCACGGCGGAACGACCCCCATGCACCTGCGTCTTGACGCCGTTGTGGCGGCCATGAAGATCGTGCGCCTCGTGGATGAAATGGCCCGGGAGCTGAATGACGGCACCGTGACCACCTGCGGCTCCCTCCACGTGGAGCCGGGCGCACCCAATGTGGTTCCCGGCAAGGTGGAGATGTCGGTGGAGTGCCGCGCTCCCCACCAGGCGTCCATCGACACCATTTTTGGCGCGGTGGAAAAGCTGCTGGCGCAGCTGCAGGCGGAGGGTTATCAGACCGAGACTATCGGCCTGATGGAGGTGGCCCCCGTCCACCTGTCCGAAAAGGTCACCGCCGCGTTGTCTCAAGGACTGCGTGAAAACGGACTGCCGCTGAAGACGCTGCCCAGCGGCGCCGGACATGATTCCATGTTCATCTCCCAGGTAACGGATGTGGGTATGCTTTTTGCCCCCAGCAAAAACGGCCGCAGCCATTGCCCGGAAGAGTTTACCCCCTCCGGCGATATTGCCAGGTGCTGCGACGTGGCATATACCGCCCTGAAAGAGCTGGATCGCGACTGAGTCATCCGCTCTCCTATAAAAAGTCAGGCCTCTGGGTAATTCCCAGAGGCCTGACTTTTTTGCTGTTGTACCACGCTGACCTTGCAGACGTCTTGAACCCGCCGCATGCAGATCAACCGCGATCAGAATTCAATGGCAGAATAGCACACGGCAACAATGACGACGGTTCTATGCTCCTCATCAATGCGAAAGACAACGGTGCAATTCTTGACAAAAGCTGCCGATACCCCTTCGCTGCGTATGCGCCTACTCTGAGCTCCGCACAGCGGTACGACATGGATTCCAACGATAGGAGACTTTTCCTCCAGCGTGCCGATAAACTTTTTGGGTTGCGGGAGAGGGACTTGAAACCCTAACCTCCGGGTTATGAGCTGCGGTCAGATGCTGTTATCGGTTAGAATGCAAAGGCTTTTGATGCTTTCCACTACACGAGAAGTGTCCTTTGACCACGAATATTCCGTTGTTTCCATGCGGTGCTCTCCGCATTTGGGCCACGGTTTGGGTCGGCAGCGCGAGCCATGGCAGCTCAGAAATTGCTATGCGGTAAACAAAGAAGAGGGCTTCCGAATAATAGACAACCGTAATGCCAGAGCAGACAATCACATAAGTGGGCACATCGACTAATCAACTGCCACGAATTCCCACTGCTGCTGTTCAGCACCTACGTAAGCAAACCCGAAAATTTGATTTCCGTTGCCCTGAATAGATTGCGTTAAAGCCAGATTACTCTTGCAGTTGATGATTTTGAAATAACCATTATTCAAAGGTTCAATCTTCCAATGCTGATCGTTGGCTGAAACGTTGTCCCAAATATAAACATCCGAATTATTATCTACACCATAGCAATCCAAAATCCGACCGGATCTTTGGTTTTCTATGATACATGCAGGCTCTCCGCTCAGAGCAGATATCTTCCATTTTTGGTTGTTGACACCCGTCCAAATATATGAGTAGCATGCTGCTCCATTCTCGAGATTCCAGTTGTCCAAAACATCGCCCGTATATCTGTTGACAATTTTATAGTTCTGCCCCGATTCTATAATTGTGGCGGACAACTCAGCCTTTCCGCAATCAATAATTTCCCATTTCTGCGTGTCTAGTCCTTGATAATTCACGGCGGTTATTGCAGAGCCGTTTGTCGTTCCGGCAGCGGTCAAAGCTCGCCCTGTTTCGATGTTCCTGATGTAATAATATTGATCGTCAACTTGGCATATCTCCCATCTTTGATCCAACGCAGAAACATCATCCCAGGCGTAAGTGATTTCCGGGGTGTTGTTCTCATAGTTATCAAGTGCTTTCCCTGTCCAGCGATTAATGAGCTTATAGTCGTTTACGCCTGTCTTGGTAAATACCCATTGCTGATTGTGGACGCCTGTCCACTCATAGGCATAACAGGCAGAGCCGTTTTCCGAACTCCAATTATCCAAAACGAGGCCGTTGGCCTTGTTGATAAGTTTATATATACGACCGGTAGAAAATGGTGTAGAATATTGATCATCTACTAGTTTCAGCGTACCTTCGTTTATTTTAAATGTCCATAGACCGTTGGACTCTCCGGATGACATAACGACCGCAAGTTTATCGGACGCAATATTATAGCCATAAGGATCTCGGCAAAGCGCAGCATTGTGATTGCTGACATAACCCGTATTTGACTGATTGTATCGGTAAAGGATCTCCCAACAGCCAGTCCCTGCCTCAAAGTCGGCTTTCGGAAGTGCTGCGATCATCGTTTCTCTGCAGCTGCGTTTCTGTTCATCCCAAATATGTTCAGCTGCCATAAAGTAAGTCTCACGGGCCGAGTCGTAAATAACATGCGAGGAGCAGGTATGGGAAACACCATCGGTTAAGCCTTGCCGTGTAACTGATTTCGCTGATGCAGCAGTATAAGAATTCGCATCGCTGAAATCAAAATCCTGATACCGGCAATAATCATCCGTACCATCGCTATAGCGATAGATGATCCGAATACGCCCAGACTGATCCAACGAGATCATTGAATCCTGTCCCACGCCCCAAGATGTCGTGTTTGGCGCGGTGATAATGGGATTTTGTGAAAACTTTACCCAAGGGCCTTCAATAGAATCAGCAAATGCTATCCCAATTTGATTGGCATTGCAATCCCATTGTGCAACCCCTAAATACGTCATTGCCCAAGTGTAAGTGTGGCCATTGTAAGAAAATTCTCCCTTGATAATGTCCGGGTCGCAGACATGACATTGATCCCACTCCCCTTGTGATGGGCCAAACGCAACATTCTCATCTCCCCAGACCCAAACGCCATTTTCCAATGTACCTTTTCGCCAGCAGATATAGTCAACGATTTCTCCGGAAACGCGGTTGCTGCAATAATAGACGTATTTCGTCTGCTCATCGGTCTGGATCATACACGGTGCATAATTGTAGTAATCCCCTGTACTTTTCTGAAATAGGGGAGACATTCGCTCTTCTGACCTGGCAGTCAAGGCAAAGGCACTCGTTACAAGCGAAGCAAGCATCAAAAGTGTCAGCGAAAGACATAGGATGATTTTCTTTACCATCAATAGTTCTCCTTTCGTAGCGGAAACGTTTTCTCTTCGGATTTTGACAGATATGCTGGACAAATCCAGCATATCATTTGTTCTTTAAAAGTACAACTTGTTATTTTTAACAAGCTCGCCGCCTTATAAACAGCAGTTTTACCAAAAATAATGATGGAAATTGTATTTTTTATAATTGCTATTGACAATTGAAAAAGAAAGAAGTATGATGCAAGTGTGATGCGGAAACGATGCCGCACTTGCGTTGTCTGAAAGGAGAACGAGAATGACAAACGGGAAAGTCACGATCAAGGACATTGCAAGAGAGGCCGGGGTATCTGTATCCACCGTTTCGCGCGCCATCAATAACTCTGGCCGCATTGATGTCCAGACGAAAGAACGGATCGAGCAAATCATTAAAACACTCGGCTACAGCCCTAATACTGCGGCACAAAGCCTGAAAACGCAAAGAACTCGCAACATTGTGCTGATTGTTCCGGACATCACAAACCCCTTTTATTCCAATTTGGCGAAGGAGCTTCAAATCCTTGTCAAAAGTAAAAATTATATCCTGACGCTTTTTAATACCAACGAAAACCTCTCAGAGGAGATGTGTGCGATTGCCTCCGCAAAGGAGATTTCCGCGGGTGGTATCGTTTTCGCGTCGGTCGCGGAGCAGCGCTGTATTGTGGAGACTTTGCTCGGCTTGGGTATTCCTTCCGTCTTGCTCAACTCCTACGCAGCTTGCGAATTGGATTGCGTACACGGAGCCAATAAACTGGGTACTTACATTGCCGCAAAGCATTTGTTGGAGGCAGGTCACCGCAGGATCGCGTTTATCGGCGGTACACGAGGGACTCGCGTGGCCACGAGCCGGAAAGAGGGATATGTTCAGGCTTTAGCAGAAGCCGGTATTCCCATTGACGAGAATCTTCTTTTTGAAATGGGCTTCTCGGAGGATGTCGGCTACAAGGGCGCAAAGTATTTATCCACCGTCTCACCTTTACCCACTGCGATCTGCTGCGCCAATGACATTATCGCCATGGGTGTCCTGTCCGCGCTTCACGAGATGAAGATCGCTGTTCCGGATCAGGTGTCCGTAACGGGTATGGACGATATCATTTACTCCAGGATCTCCAGCCCGCCGCTTACCTCGGTAACCAACGACAGCAAGGAGTTCGCCCGTGAGAGCTTCCGCCTGCTGTTTGAACGGATCGAAAACAACGAGGATATCCCGCCGCGGGAGATCATTATCGGCAGACAACTGGTTGAAAGGGAATCTGTCGCAAAGCTTTTGTAATCAGTTGAGAGGAACTCAATTGAAATATTAAGGAGGAAAAACAAATGAAAAAAATTATTGCACTGCTTCTTGCGGCTGTCATGGCATTTGCCCTGGTGGCTTGCGGCGGTCAGCAGAATGACACGAACGATCAGAATTCTGATGCCGACGGTGTTGTCCTGCACATGATGCTCACCGGCGCCGGCCAGTGGGAAGACAAGCTGCAGCCCATCGTTGACAAGTACTATGAAGAGACCGGCGTGAAGGTCGAGTTTGAATGCTATGAGCATACTAACTACTTCCCCGCTCTGGAAGCGATCATGAGCACCAAGAGCAACTCCGTGGACGTGATCGGCGTGGATGCCCCCATGACTTCCGGTTATGTGGAGAACGGTTACATCATCCCCCTGAATGAGTACATTACCGATGATGAGATCAACCAGTATGTGCCCGCCGCGATCACTGCCGGTTCCTGGAAGGGCAGCTTCTATGCGGCTCCTCTGAACAACTCTGCTCAGGCGCTGTATTTCAACAAGGGCCTGCTGGAGGAAGCCGGCATTGAGGTTCCCGCTGCCGATCCCGAGAATCGTCTGACCTGGGATGACATCGTTGATATGGCAACCAAGGCGCTGGCCAAGCTGGATCCCGATGGTACCAATGGCATCAATGGCATCGTGTTTGAGCAGAACACCACCGCTTATCAGATGCTGGCACTGCCCGAGAGCCTGGGTGAGTCCGCGATCGGTTCCGACGGCTACACCGTTGACGGCGTGATCAACACCGAGGGCTGGGTCAAGGCGATGACCTTCTATCACGACCTGTATGAGAACGGCCTGTCTCCCCGCGGCCTGACCTCCACCGAGAATCAGGCGACCTTTACCTCCGGCAAGACCCTGTTCTTCATCGGCGGTATCTGGTGCGCAAGCCTTGAGTACGCTGACGGCGTGACCTGGGATTATACCTACACCCCCGCTTTCAAGGGTTATGAAGATACGACCGCTACCGCTACCGGTTCCTGGCATCTGGGCGTCTCCTCTTACAGCGAGCACGCTGCCGAGGCCGCTGCCTTTGTGAAGTACCTGACTCTGGGCGAAGGCAATGACATGTGGCTGGAGGCCAACGGCGACATTCCCGCCCGTACCTCTGCTGTTGAGAAGTACCTGACCGATGAGGCTTATGCCGAGTATCCTCTGAGCATCCAGCGTATCGCGGCTTATGAAGCTGCCAACACCGCTGTGCCTCGTCCTGTTACTCCCGCCTATTCCGAGTATGAGGCTCTGATCAACGCCACGCTGAGCGACATCGCCAACGGCGCCGATCCCGCCACCGCTCTGCAGAGCTGTGTCGAGCAGGCCAACTCCCTGATGGCTAAGTACAAATAATCAAAGTAAATTCAGCACGGTATTTTGGCCCTGCTCGTGGCAAGCACGGGCAGGGCCAAGCCAGATTTGGAGGTTATGCTTGTGAAGTCCCAATCGAAAATGTCTATCGGAAAAGCATTTCCCTATGCCGTGATCGCCCCGGCAGTGATCCTGATTCTGCTGTTCAAGCTATATCCAATTCTGTTAAACATCTGGAGCAGCTTTCAGTGGAAGGGGGAAGTCTCCGCATACAGCTATAAGCTGATCTTTGACGACCCCGTTTTTTGGAAGTCTCTCTGGACAACCATTAAGTTCAATCTGATCCTGACCCCGCTGCAGATCGTGATCTCACTGGCCATGGCGTTGTTGGTCAGCCAGAAGATCAAAGGCGTCGGGGCTTTCCGCACACTTTATTATCTCCCGGTCACCATTTCTATCACGGTGGCCTGCATCATGTGGAACATGATGCTGAACCCCTCCAACGGCGTTGTCAACAGCCTTCTTATGAAGATCGGCGTTGAAGCACAGCCGTTTTTCACCGGTAACAAGCAGGCTCTGGGCAGTATCATGGCCCTGTGCACATGGAAGGGCTGCGGATACTGGATGATGTTCCTAATGGCCGGCATCAAGGACATCGACAAATCACTGTATGAAGCCGCTAAGATCGATGGTGCATCCTACTGGCAGACTGTTTTCCGGATCACCATTCCCCTGCTGAAAAAGACCATCGCTTTCGTGGTGATCGCTGATACCACATCCAATTTGCTGCTGTTCGCCCCCATGTATATGATCACAAAGGGCGGCCCACAGAATTCCACCAATGTTTTGATGTACGAGGCATATAAATCCGCATTCGTTTACGGTGACCAGACGAGAGCTGCTGCGCTAATGACCGTCCTTCTGGTTCTTGTCGGCGTGATCATTGCCATCCAGTTCCGGTTCTTGAATAAGGAGGATAAGTGATGAAAATGAAACAATCCTCCAAGACGATCTGCGTGATCCTTCTTGTCGTACTGGCCGTTATTGCGATATTCCCGCTGCTTTGGGCCATCGCGTCCTCGCTGCGCCCTGACACCGAGATCTATCAGTATGCGCTCCCGTTTCAGTGGCACACTTTCGTTCCGGTAGAGTTTACTGCCGACGCTTATAAGGCGCTTTTCACCGATTTCAATTTCCAGCGCCCCATCATAAATACGCTGATCGTATCTCTACTTACGGTTATTTTCAGCTGCTTTGTGAACTCGATCGCGGCGTTTGGCTTTACATTTTTCCGCTTCAAGGGTAAAAAAGTATTGTACGCATTGGTTCTGGTCTCCTTCATGGTTCCCTTTGAATCCATTGCGATCCCCCTTTACAAGGTCGTCTATCAGTTTAATTGGGTCAACACCTTCTGGGGCCTGATTGTTCCCGGTATTGCGGACGGCCTGGTTCTGTTTCTGTTTGTTCAGTTCTTCTCCAGCATCCCGGACGGTTTGTTTGAGGCGGCTCGTATCGACGGCGCAAGCTGGCTGCAGATCTATTGGCGCATATTGCTGCCGATGTCTAAGCCGGTTTTGATCACCGCCGCGCTGATGGTATTTATCAATCAGTGGAACTCGTTCCTGTGGCCGCTGCTGGTGGCTCACGGCAGGGAGATGCGATTGATCCAGGTGGCGCTGTCTGACTTTACGGCAGAGCATGTGACCTTGTGGTCCTGCCTGTATGCCGCTTCGGTCGTGTCCGCCTTGATCCCTCTGCTTTTGTTCCTGCCTTTCCAGAAATATTATGTCGAGGGTATTACCTCCAGCGGACTCAAAGGATAATGAAGGAGCTGTATTCATGGTTTTAGTAATTGGAAGTATCAATATGGACGTGTCCTTTCAGGTGCAGGATATCCCGCACCCGGGGGAGACCGTCATGGCGTCCGGCGTGAAGAAGAGCCCCGGCGGAAAGGGCGCGAATCAGGCATATGCCGCCTCAAAGCTCGGCGGTAAAGTGATCATGCTGGGATGCGTTGGCCAGGATGAAAACGGAGACGCGCTGCTGGCATCCCTTGATAGTGCCGGGGTCGACATATCCCATGTCAAAAAGCAAGCTGACAACGCAACATCCAGTGCGTTTATTTGCGTGTCCGCCAGCGGTGAAAACTCCATCGTCGTGGATTCCTCCGCCAACGCATTGGTCTCTCCTGACTATCTGACCGAGAATGAGTCGCTGTTTGAGAACGCGGAATACTGCATTCTTCAAATGGAAGTCCCGTATGAGACGGTATCCGCCGCGATCGCGCTCTGTCAGAAGCATCAAGTGAAGGTCGTACTGAATCCTTCTCCGCTGACAGCTTTTGATAAGCAGCTTCTGTATGGAGTGGATTATCTGGTGCCGAACGAGACGGAAGCGTCCGCCCTGATCGGTATGTCTTATGAACAGGCCAGCGAACAGGACTGGAATGCCTTTATGCAGGAATACCGCATCAAAAACCTGATTATCACGTTGGGGAAGCAGGGATGTCGTTATTACGATGGCAGCAAGCCCTCGCAGGCATACCCCTCCGAAAGAAGAGATGCGATCGATACGACCGGTGCCGGAGATACCTTTTTGGGCGCTTTGGTCGCAGCCTTGTCACAAGGGGAAACGATCCACAATGCGATCCGTTATGCGAACGCAGCTTCCGGAATAGAAGTGACCCGACACGGTGCACAGCAGGCTGTGCCGACAAAAGAAGAGGTGGAATATGATCTCAAAGAACATTCTAATTGACACAGATATTGGCCCTGACTGCGATGACGTAGCCGCATTGGCGATGCTGAATATCTATGCCAACCGCGGCCTCTGCCGGATCCTTGGCATTGGCCACTGCACCTCCAATGTTTACGGAGCCGGTACAATAGACGCTATCTGTCGTTTTTACGGCAGGCCTGACGTTGAGATCGGCACCTATAAAGCGCCCGGCTTTCTGTGTGATGAAAAGTGCATCATCTACAACAAGGCGATCACGGAGGAGTTTCCCAACCGCTATCGGGATCATCAGCCGGAGGATGCTTGCGTAATGTATCGCAGGATCCTTGCCGGACAGCCGGATCACAGCGTAGAGTTTATTGCCATCGGCCCTCTGAATAACCTCTCCGCTCTTTTGGATTCAGAGGCGGATGCATATTCGCCTCTGAACGGAAAAGAACTGGTCGCCCAAAAAGTGACCCGTCTTGTTATGATGGCCGGCATCTTTACCGCAGAAAGCGCAGAGACCAATGCTATGGTAAAAGAACTGACCGGACACTCCGCGGCAGATATGGAGGAATTCAATGTCGTCTGTGACATCCCCGCCGCCCGTAATGTTGCCGAGAATTGGCCGACACCAAAAGAATACCTGGGATTCGAAGCCGGGATGGTTCTGACCGGTATTCCCGCCGAGGCCGGCATCGGTTCAGAGCATCCTGTCAAACGCGCCTATGAACTCTATACGGAAGATAGCCGAAGATATAGCTGGGATCTTCTTACGGTAGAGCATGCCATCAACGATAACTGCCCGCATTACAAATTGTCTGCCCCCGGTCACGTTCGTTTTAATGAAAAGGGCCGGACTGTGTGGACGCCGGACGCACAAGGCGGTGACAGGTATGTGATCTGGGCACAGCCTTCCGAAAAAATCGAAACCGATATCAATGCATTGCTGTGCGCAGCAGAATAATCTTCAA
>CAVHYW010000016.1:0-44028 GCA_963640475.1 bacterium
TTTTTGCAGAGCTAATTTTTTTCAAAAACCTCTTGCTTTTTATTAGCTGGACTGAACACGACTACGATTACAAGGAGCTTTCTCTATATGACCACAAACGGCATTTACCTCACCCTCGTTACCCAGTTGGACAAGCTGGCCCGGCACAACCGGCAAGGCAGCTTCCGCACGAAAGACCGCTACTACGAGGCCGTCAAACGGTTCTGCGCCTACCTCGCCGCCCACTACCATATGCAAAAGCTGGAGAACGTCAGCGGCAAGCATCTGGTAAGCTACGTTCTCTATTTGCAAGAGCAGGGCAAGTCGGCCAGCACCATCAAGACCGACCTTTCCGCCATCCGCTTCTTCCACGATAAGATGTCCCATCCCCGTTGTGCGCTGCCAGACAACGAAGAACTGGGCGTTGCCTTGGAACGCCGCCGCTTCGGGCAGCAGGATCGCACATGGACGAACTCGGAGTTCGGCAAACTGATCGGCCGTGCCATGGCAGAGGAGCGGGAGGACTACATCCTCGCCCTGTATCTGGCCCGCTATGCCGGTCTGCGTATTCATGAGTGCTTCCGCATAGACACCGCTATCGCGGAACGTGCGCTGCGCGAAAGCGCCCTCACCGTGAAGGGCAAGGGCGGCAAGGTGCGTATCGTTCCCATCGAGAACGACCGTATCACGATGATGCTGGAACGACTGCTGGAGAAAACGGAGCGCGGTCACAAACTGCTGGTGCCGGCCGGCGTTCCCACTGACCGGGCCATCAACGGCATGCAGCGGTTTATCCTCCGCAACCGTAACGCTATCTGCGACCCCACAGCACCGGACAGGCGTATTACCTTCCATGGGCTGCGGCACACCTACGCCGCCGAAAAGTACACAGCTCTCGTCAACGGCGGCATAGCACCCTTGGACGCCCATTTCACCGTGTCCCGTCTGCTGGGACACGAGCGGCCCGATGTGACGGACATCTATCTGGCGTCCGTGAAAGGAGGCGCTGCCCGTGGAGAATAAGTATCGCGATTTGAGCAACCTCCCCATGATCCTGCGGGTGGAGGACTTGATGCCCATTCTCGGAATCGGCCGCAACACCGCCTACGAACTGATCCGCAGCGGCCAGATACGAAGCGTTCGCATCGGTAGGCAGATCCGTATTCCACGGGAAGCCCTGCTGGAGTTCCTGCGGAAGTAAATCTCTTCGTCGCAGAAAGTTTTTTTTGACGAAATTGGCTGCCCATGCTATACTGAACCGCATGAATGGGTACTCCGCTTAGCACCGCTGTCAGGAGGTCATGCGGCTCTAAGTACACGATACAAGGAGTGCAAGCTTATGAGACCCCGTAAAAAGGGACAGCAGTATGAGATATGCTACCGCTGCCCCGGATATACCAAACCAATATATGAACGTTTTCCTACCTACGAAGCCGCAAATCTGCGGATTGCTCAGATCGAATTTGAGAAGTCCATCGGTGAATTTCGCCCGCCAAAGCAAACGCCCATACAAACCAAACGAGCGCAGAA
Organism: bacterium; assembly: GCA_963640475.1. GTDB lineage: Bacteria > Bacillota > Clostridia > Oscillospirales > Oscillospiraceae > Vescimonas. The sequence goes on from CAVHYW010000016.1 coordinate 1,510, forward strand.
AAAGTTTATCACGGTCAGTGAGCTTCTGGATGAATACGTGCAGGTCTATGGGCTGAACCACTGGGGAGATTCCTTTTTATCCTGCAATCTCCATCGCATTGAGCATTACATCAAGCCATACCTGGGCAATGTGGCGGTGAAAGACCTGACCACACACGATTTGGACTTGTTCTACGATTCGCTTCAGGACAAGCCTGCCGTTGTGCTGAAAGGCCACAAGAAAACAGATGCCTGCGTTTCCCGCTCGGTGATTGAAAAGACACACGCCCTGCTGCGCAGCGCACTGAATCAGGCGGTCATCTGGGAGTACATCTCCAGCAATCCTGCCCTCCGCGTGACGCTGCCCAAGTATCAGCCGCAGGAACGTGCTGTGTGGTCTGCCAGTGAAGCACAGCAGGCTCTGGACTCCTGCACCGATCCCGTGATGAAACTTTGTATGCTGCTGGCTCTCGGCTGTTCCATGCGTGTGGGAGAAATACTGGGCCTGACATGGGACTGCGTGGACATTTCGGAGGATGCCATCTGCGCCGGAACTGCTCATGTGCGGATCACAAAGGAACTGAAACGCTGCCAGAAGGACAGCCTTGCGGCACTGGAAAGGCGCGGGCGCTCCACTGTCCTGCTGACATTCCCCGAGTGGAAGCAGACCGGCTCATCCACCTCGCTGGTGCTGAAAGCCCCGAAAACGGAGAGCAGTGTGCGAAAGGTATTTCTGCCGAAAACCGTAGCGCTGGCACTGGCGGAAGAGAAAGAGCGACAGCAGGAGATAAAGGAACTGTTGGCCGGCGGCTATCAGGACTTTGACCTTGTCGTTGCCCATGAGGATGGACGCCCCTATGAGGAAAGGCAGGTCGCCTTTCTGCTCCGCAAGCTGACCGATGCCACAGGGCTGCCGCCGGTAGTCTTTCACAGTCTGCGGCATTGCAGTGCTTCACTGAAGCTACAGATCGGCGGTGGAAACATCAAGGCGGTGCAGGGTGATACCGGCCATGCCCAGTCCCGCATGGTGACAGATCTCTATGCCCATACCAACAACGAGGAGCGCCGCCGGTTGGCCGAGAAGGTGGAGACGGATTTCTTTCAGAAACGGGCTGATACGCCGCAGGAAAAGCCACTGGATAATGCAGCGGAACAGGCGTACCGTCTGCTGCAGGAAAATCCCGACATTGCCAGATTGATCATTGCGACGCTGCAAAAACAGACGCAGTAATAGCTTGTTGGAAGAACTGTTGGAAAGTCCAACGAAACTAAGAAACGATAAAACAAAGCAAACCCTGTAACCGTTGTGGTTACAGGGTTTGTGTGGAGCTGCTGGGCGGATTCGAACCGCCGACCTCATCCTTACCAAGGATGCGCTCTACCTACTGAGCTACAGCAGCATATATGGCGACCAAGAAGGGGCTCGAACCCTCGACCTCCAGCGTGACAGGCTGGCGTTCTAACCAACTGAACTACTTGGCCATGTTGCGCTTTCGTTGTCGTCGAACTCAAGCTTGTATATTATAGCAAGCATAAGCATAAATGTCAACACCCATTTTCAAAAATTTTTGACATTTTTTTGAAGCTGGAAAAACGTGCGATTTGACATGGATTTTACATGACAGCGCTTTCTCATTTTACACGTCTGCCGTAAGCTGATAGCTGTAAGGATGAAACATCCCAACCAAACAGACATCAAATGAAAAGGAGATATACATTATGAAAAAGTTCATTGCTCTTGTGCTGGCGCTGGTTCTGGCACTGAGTCTGGCCGCCTGCGGCAGCAACGGCAACAACAGCGACAGCAATACCACCCCCGACGATAATCAGGACGCCGCCATCACCGGCACCGTGTCCACCGACGGCTCCACCTCCATGGAGAAGGTCATCGGCGCACTGGGCGAGTCCTTCATGGCCGCCAACGCCGGCACCACCGTCGGCTACAACCCCACCGGCTCCGGCGCAGGCATCACCGCCGTCAGCGAAGGCCGCTGCGACATCGGTTTGTCCAGCCGTGCCCTGAAGGACGACGAGAAGGCCTCCGGCCTGAAGGAGACCGTGCTGGCCTATGACGGCATCGCCATCATCGTACACCCCGACAACCCCGTATCCGACCTGACCGTGGAGCAGATCGCCGACATCTACACCGGCAAGATCACCAACTGGAAGGACGTGGGCGGCAATGACGCGGCCATCGTGCTCATCGGCCGTGAGGCCGGCAGCGGCACCCGCGACGGCTTCGAGTCCATCACCGGCACGCAGGATGCCTGCCAGTACCGTCAGGAGCTGACCTCCACCGGCGACGTGATCACCACCGTCAGCCAGAACCCCGACGCCATCGGCTATGCCTCTCTGGCCGCTGTCAAGGATACCGTCAAAGCCCTGAACGTGAACGGCGTGACCCCCAGCGAGGCCACCGTCAAGGACGGCAGCTACACGGTGCAGCGTCCCTTCGTTCTGGTAACTAAGGAAGGCGTGACCCTCTCCCCTGTTGCGCAGGCGTTCTTCGACTACGTGACCTCCGCTGACGCGGCATCCATCATCTCTGCCGCCGGCGCAGTGTCTGCCAACGGTTAACAGTATACGGCGAAGGGCGGCGTCCTGTATGGGCGCCGCCCCACAGCCGCAGAAAGGAGTGGCGTATGAGACATGACAAACGGCTGCTGGAGACCATCATCCACGGCATTTTTCTCGTTCTGGGACTGGTCACCGTTGGCTGTGTGCTGCTGATCACCGTATATCTGGTGATCTCCGGTATCCCCGCCATCCGGCAGATCGGTCTTTTGGACTTTCTGTTCGGGCCGGTATGGGACTCCACGGCGGCGGAGCCGAAGTTCGGCATCCTGCCATTTATCCTCACCAGCATCTACGGCACGGCGGGCGCGATCCTGCTGGGCGTGCCGGTAGGCTTCTTCACGGCGGTATATCTGGCCAAGGCCGCGCCCAAGCGCATGAAGGAGATCGTATCCTCGGCGGTAAGCCTGCTGGCAGGCATCCCCTCGGTGGTATACGGCCTTGTGGGCATGCTGGTGCTGGTGCCGGGCATCCGGAAGATCTTTCATATTCCTGACGGCTCCGGTCTGCTGGCGGCCATCATCGTGCTGGCGGTCATGATCCTGCCCTCCATCATCAAGGTCTCCATGACGGCGCTGGAGGCAGTCCCCCATGAGTACGAGGACGCCTCGCTGGCGCTGGGCGCTACGCCGGTAGAGACATGGTTCCGCGTCTCCGTCCCCGCCGCCAAAAGCGGCATCGCCGCGGCGGTGGTGCTGGGCGTGGGCCGCGCCATCGGCGAGGCCATGGCGGTCATCATGGTGTCCGGCAACAGGCCCAACATACCGTCCCTGTTCCAGAGCGTCCGCTTCCTGACCACCGCTGTGGCCAGTGAGATGGCCTACGCCGGTCAGGGCTTGCAGCGGCAGGCGCTGTTCTCTATCGCGCTGGTGCTGTTCCTGTTCATCATGCTGATCAATGCCGCGCTGAACTTCTTCCTCAAGCGCAGCAAGGAGGGTTGAGCCATGGAAAACAACATTTCCCGCCGCCGCAAGGCATATGGCGGCGTGCTGAGGGCGCTGATGTACGTCAGCGTCGGGCTTACCTGCGCGCTGGTGCTGTTCATGATCGGCTATGTACTCTATAAGGGCGTACCCAACCTGAGCTGGCAGCTGCTCAGCACCAAGCCCAGCTATCTGAGCGGCACCATCGGCATCCTGCCGGATATCCTCAACACGGTATATATCGTGCTGGCGTCACTGGTGATCGTGCTGCCGCTGGGCGTGGGCGCGGCGGTCTATCTGACGGAGTACGCCGCCAACAAGAAGCTGGTGGCGGCCATCGAATACGCCGCCGAGACGTTGTCCGGTATCCCCTCCATCATCTACGGTCTGGTGGGCATGATGTTCTTCTGCCAGTTTCTGGGGATGCAGACCTCCCTGCTGGCCGGCGCCCTGACGCTGGTCATCATGAACCTGCCCACCATCATGCGCACCACCCAGGAGAGCCTGAAAACCGTGCCACAGAGCTACCGTGAGGGCGCTTTCGGACTGGGCGCGGGCAAGTGGCGCGTGATCCGTACGGTGGTGCTGCCCGGCTGCGTGGACGGCGTCATCACCGGCTGCATTCTGGCGGTAGGCCGTATTCTGGGTGAAACGGCGGCCCTGCTGTACACGGCGGGCTTCGCCCACAACCTGTATAACCTGAAGGACGGTCTGGAAAACGCGGGCGCTACCCTTTCCGTGGCCCTGTATGTCTACGCCAAGGAGCAGGGCGAGTTCGACGTAGCCTTTGCCATCGCCGCTATTCTGATGGTCCTTGCCCTGATCATCGACCTGTCCGCCGCGCTGGTGGGCAAATACTTCCAAAGGAGGAGAAGCATATGAGCGACATCATGACCGTTGACGATCTGTGTCTCTGGTACGCCCAGACGCAGGCGCTGAAAAACGTCAATATCACCATTCCGGAGAAGAGCATCACCGCTCTCATCGGCCCCTCCGGCTGCGGCAAGTCCACCTTTCTCAAGACGCTGGACCGGATGAACGACCTTGTCCCCGGCGTGCGCATCACCGGAAAGGTGTGCTATCAGGGACAGGACATTTTTGCCCCGTCGGTGGATGTAAACCACCTGCGTAAGGAGATCGGCATGGTGTTCCAGAAGCCCAATCCCTTCCCCATGAGCATCTATGACAACATCGCCTACGGCCCGCGCACCCATGGCGTGCGCAGTAAGGCGAAGCTGGACGACATTGTGGAGCAGTCCCTGCGGGGCGCGGCCATCTGGGACGAGGTAAAGGACCGGCTGAAAAAATCGGCTCTGGGCCTGTCCGGCGGCCAGCAGCAGCGTCTGTGCATCGCGCGGGCGCTGGCGGTGGAACCGCAGGTGCTGCTGATGGACGAGCCTACCAGCGCACTGGATCCTATTTCCACTTCCAAGATAGAAGAGCTTGCCATGGAGCTGAAAGAACGGTATACTATTATTATAGTGACCCACAACATGCAGCAGGCTGCCCGTATTTCCGACCAGACCGCCTTCTTCCTGCTGGGCGAGCTGGTGGAGTACGGCGAAACCGAGCAGATATTCGCGCAGCCCCGCGACAAGCGGACCGAGGATTACATCACAGGGAGGTTCGGATAATGAGAAGCCGTTTTGACCAGCAGCTGGCGCTGCTGAACCGTGAACTGATCGAGATGGGCGCGCTGTGCGAGGAGGTCATCGCCGCCGCGGCCAAGGCCCTGATGGAGGGCGACACCGCGCTGGCGGCACGGGTCATCTCCCGCGCCGGAGAGATCGACCGCAAGGAGCGGGATATCGAGTCCCTGTGCCTGAAGCTGCTGTTGCAGCAGCAGCCGGTGGCCCGTGACCTGCGGCAGATCAGCGCCGCCCTGAAGATGATCACCGACATGGAGCGTATCGGCGATCAGGCGGAGGACATTGCCGAGATCATCGGTTTTCTGAAGGGCCGCTCCGGCGAGGAGTGCGCCTTTGTGGGCCACATGGCCCGCTCCGCCATCTCCATGGTCACCGGCAGCGTGGACGCCTACGTCCGGCAGGATGTCGCGCTGGCCCACGAGGTCATTGCCCGCGACGACGTGGTGGACGAGGACTTCCGCAAGGTGAAGGCCACGCTGATCGACTGGATCGCCCAGCGGCCCGACGACGGCGAATACGCCCTTGACCTGCTGATGATCGCCAAATACTTTGAACGCATCGGTGACCACGCCACCAACATTGCCGAGTGGGTGGTGTTTGCCGTGACCGGCGTTCACAACGGGGAGGAATTGACATGATCTGGTGTGTGGAGGATGACGCCAGCATCCGCGAGATCGAGGTATATACGCTGAATTCCACGGGTTTTCAGGCCCGTGGCTTTGCCGACGGCGCCAGCTTCCGGGAAGCGCTGGAAACGGAGACGCCGGAGCTGGTGCTGCTGGACGTGATGCTGCCCGGAGAGGACGGCGTGTCGCTGCTGCGCTATCTGCGTCAGACACCCCGGACACAGGCGGTGCCCGTCATCATGGCCACCGCCAAGGGCATGGAATACGACAAGATACAAAGTCTCGACATGGGGGCCGACGACTATCTGGTAAAGCCCTTCGGCATGATGGAGATGGTCTCCCGCGTCAAGGCAGTGCTGCGGCGCTGCGCCCCGGCCCAGCAGAGCCATCGGCTTTCCAGCGGCGGCGTAACGCTGGATCTGGACGGCCACACCGTCACGGCGGAGGGCCAGCGGGTGACGCTGACCTTCAAGGAATTTGAGCTGCTGCGGCTGTTTCTGTCCCACCCCGGCATGGCCTATACACGGGATCAGCTGTTCAACGACGTATGGGGCGCGGACTATGTGGGCGAGAGCCGCACGGTGGACATGCACATCCGCACCCTGCGCCAGAAGCTGGGCGCATGCGGCGAGCATATCGCCACGGTGCGGGGCGTGGGCTACCGCTGGGAGGTGCAGGCATGACAAAAAAAATTTTCCGTTCCATGATCCTCACCGCCGGCGCAGTGCTGCTGGCCAGCATGGTCATCATCATGGGATGCCTATACGAATACTTCTGCGGCGTGCAGGAGCAGCAGCTGAAGGACGAGCTGAGCCTTGCCGCGTCCGCCATGGAGCGGCTGGACGGCCAGAGCTATCTCGCCTCCCTCCGCTCTGACCGCTACCGCCTGACGTGGGTGGCAGCGGACGGCACGGTGCTATATGACACGCAGGCCGACGCCGGTACTATGGAAAATCACAGCCAGCGTCAGGAGATCCAGCAGGCGCTGCTGGCCGGACACGGCGAGAGCAGCCGCTACTCCGCCACACTGCTGGAAAAGACGCTCTATCAGGCCCAGCGGCTCAACGACGGCACGGTGCTGCGTATCTCCATCAGCCGCGCCACGGCGGGCGTGCTGGTGCTGGGTATGCTCCAGCCCTTCCTTGTGGTGCTGGTGGTGGCGCTGGCCTTGTCGGCGCTGCTGGCGCGGCGGCTGGCACAGCACATCGTAAAGCCCCTGAACGAGCTGGATCTGGAGCACCCGCTGGACAACGACACCTATGAGGAGCTGTCTCCCCTGCTGGGCCGCATCAACCAGCAGCGCCGACAGATCGACGCGCAGGTGCAGGAGCTGCGGCGCAAGCAGGACGAATTTGAGCAGATCACCGGCAGCATGAAGGAGGGCCTTGTGTTGCTGAACGAAGCGGGCGCGATCCTCAGCATCAACCCCGCGGCCCGCGGCCTGTTCCACACCGACGCCGCCTGTCTGGGGCAGGATTTCCTGACCATCGAGCGCAGCACCGAGGTGAGCCACGCGCTGGAGACCGCCATGGCGCAGGGCCACAGCGAGATCCACACGGAGCGGGACGGCCGGGAATACCAGCTGGACATCAGCCGCATCGGCTCCGAGGGCGACATCACCGGCGCGGTGGTGCTGGCCTTCGACGTGACGGAGCAGGCGCTGGCCCAGCGCAATCGCCGGGAGTTTACCGCCAACGTGTCCCATGAGCTGAAGACCCCGCTGCAATCCATCATGGGCAGCGCCGAACTGATGGAGAACGGACTGGTAAAGCCTGAGGATATGCCGGTGTTCGTGGGCCGCATCCGCAGCGAGGCGGCACGGCTGGTGACGCTGATTGAGGATATCATCCGCCTGTCCCAGCTGGACGAGGGCGTGGAGCTGCCCACCGAGAGCGTAGCCCTGCGGCCGCTGGCGGAGGAGACCGTCTCCTCCCTTTACGACGCGGCTGCCGCCAAAAACGTGACCCTCTCCGTCACCGGCGAGGACATCACCGTCCGCAGCGTGCGGCGTCTGCTGTCCGAGATCCTCTATAACCTGTGCGACAACGCCATCAAATACAATGTCCCCAATGGCAGCGTCACGGTGAACCTCTCCCCTACCGCCAACGGCGCGGCGCTGACCGTGTCCGACACCGGCATCGGCATCCCGCCGGAGCATCAGAGCCGGGTATTCGAGCGGTTCTACCGGGTGGACAAGAGCCATTCCCGAGCCAGCGGCGGCACCGGTCTGGGCCTGTCCATCGTCAAGCACGCGGTGCAGGATCTGGGCGGCGCCATCCATCTGGACAGCACGCCCGGTCAGGGCACATCCATCCGGGTGACCATCCCCAACAAGGAAGCATAAAATGGCGGTTTTGGCCGACTCCATAAAAAACAGCGTGACGTTCAACGTCACGCTGTTTTTTTACAGTCAACCGTTATACTTTTCTTCCATTTCCTTCGTATGCGCATGAAGCAGTTCCTGCGCCCGCGCCTGAATACAGGAAAGCGACCCCTGATCCGTTTCCGCGAACTCACGCTTGATCCTTGCGGAAGCTGTTGCGTGGCTGTCGCCCGCTTTGCTTTCATCCGCTTCCGACAGGAACTTTTGCAGCAGGCCCAAATCGCCGGAGTAATGGAGCTCCACAAGCTTTGCCCGGTATTCCAGCTCCGCCGGAGTGATCTCCGGGAACCGCTTCATATCCACGGTATGCTGCGCTTCGTGTTTCAGAAGAGAAACAAGGAACCGCTCGCTTGCAAAGTCATACGCCTGCTGGACGCAGTTAATCGTGCCATCGGGCGAAGCCCAGCCGCCTGTACCGTATCGGCCGAAGGTCAGATAATCCATCCAGCTGCGGAACACGAAGCCCTTGAGAATATTGACGGTATATTCCGCCGTTCCGTCCGGCAGCTGGACCTGATAGACGGTCGGCACGGTCTCCCGCCAGATATAGGGGCCATAATAGCCTTGCGTTTTCCCGAAAAGCGCATGATAGCCCGCCGCTTCAAACGTCGATCGAAGCTGCTCAGTCAAAAATGCTTCCTCCGCATCCGGCTGATTTAGGAGCGCCCTCAGCTGTGTCAGCAGCCTGTCTGCGGCTTCCGTCTCCGGTACGCCGCAGTAAAAGGTATCCCGATAATAGACCTGATACAAACGCAGGATATCGTTGAGCTCGTCCGTCACGTCGAACGTGCGGTATTCACAATTTTCAAAGATCGCCACATACGCGGGAAGGATGTCTTTGAATTCCTCGTGGCCGCGCATGTATGTGATCGCGCCTTTTATGTCTCCATTGATAAAAAACTGACTGATCTCCACAGCTTCTCCCCTCTCTGTTCCATCCCGTCATTTTTATGCTTTACGGCTCCCAGCGGAAGCGCTTCATGTCCACATGGGCCGCGTCCTTCATAGCCACGCCCTCCGCCTCCAGCAGCGCGCGCTGCTCCGGCCAGTGGGGCGCCAGCCGCCCCGCGTGGTTCACCACCCGGTGGCAGGGATAATCGCCGTACAGTTCGGCCCGGCTCAGCACCTTGCCCACCAGACGGGCATTCCGCTCCCGTCCGATCAGTGCAGCGATCTGGCCGTAGGAAGCCACGCGGCCCTCCGGGATCTCCGCCACCACCGACAATATCTCATAGACCAGGCCGTCATCCAGCACGGCGGCGCTCACGGCGCGTCCTCCTCCCACACCACGGAGAGAAGGCCGTTTTCCTCGGCGCAGTCCGCCAGCACCCGCCGCAGCGGCAGCACATAGCCGCCCAGCGTCTCCGCCAGCGCCCGGCTGTTGCGGATCACCAGTTCCGTCGGCTCCGTAAGCTCCGTCAGGCAGTCGTGCAGGGCGTCCAGATTGCCGCCGTACCAGTCGGGGAAATGCAGCCCCGCCGCCAGCGTCCGGTACAGGGTCTCGCAGCTGCCTACGCTGCCGCCATCCAGTATGAATCGCATGGTCATTCCTCCCCGTACAGCAGTTCAAAGCTCTCGTAATGGTCTCCGGTATAGTAGATCAGGCCGTCGTTGGAGAACACGATACGCTCCGCGCCCCGTTTGTCCGCGCCCAGCGTGTTGATGTCGCACTCGGTGTAAGTGCGGCCCTCCGCCTCCGGCAGCAATCCCTCATAGTTGCCGAACCGGCTGCCGCCGATGCATTTGCCGGGGGCGTATGGCTCCAGCGAGCCGCCGCTTCAGCCCAGCGCCTGCGCCTCCTTCTTGGTGATGAAGTTGCCGGGCAGATGGCCGTAGGTGTGGATGTACAGGGCCACATCCTCCTTGGTGGTGTAGCTGCCGTCCTCGTCGATGGCCGGGGCGTCACTCTCGCCGTCCTCCGGCGTATCGGTGGGCTGTGCATCATCCGGCAGCGTATCCTGCTGCTCCTGCTGCGGCTGATCGGGCAGCACGGTGATCCCGGTGATAACGACGCTGTCATTTCCGCAGCCCACCAGCGTCAGCGCCATCACCAGCGCCAACAGCCATGCGGTCAATCTCTTTTTCATGGGTCTACCTCCTATTGTATCATGGGACAGCGCTTCGTCGGTCGAACGCCAGCCCTGTTAACATATATCACTCTTCCGCCAGAACAAATATCATGCCGTTCTCCCACAACTCCTCGCTATACGGGAGACTGGAGCGGGCCGACACAAATTGCAGTCTGTTGTCGTCAATCAGCCGGAACGTCCATTTGCACGGAATGTCCGCAAATATGGTCTCCATCACCACTTCGTTCCCGTTCCTCACCATTGGACCTGACGGCTGGTACGATACCGCGACCGACTGGATCACATCCAGCGTATTCCCTCTCACAAGCAGATACGGGACAGCAGCGCCGTCCTCCCCCACTCCCTCCGAGACATATCTTCCGTCGGTCAGGGAGAAGTCTTTGGCTTGACATCCTGCCAGAAGCATGACCGCCAACGCCAGAGAAAGGGCGAGAAATTTTTTCATGTGCCTGCCTCCTGATTATATTGTCACTATCCTACCACAAAGTGTATAAAAAATCCACCCTCAACTGAGGGTGGATTTTTGTGCGGTGTTACGCTTTCTCAAATACCGCCTTCATGCAGCGGTAGGTCATGTAGCAATCCAGCTTGCCCACCGTCTCATAGGGAGCGTGCATGCTCAGCACGGGCACGCCTGCGTCGATGGTGTCGATGTTGCGGTTGGCCATGTACTTGGCCACGGTGCCGCCGCCGCCGGCGTCGGTCTTGCCCAGCTCAGCCATCTGCCAGAAGATATTCTCCTCGTTCAGCAGGCGGCGCAGCTTGCCCACCACCTCGGCGCTGGCGTCGGAGGAGCCGGACTTGCCGCCGGCGCCGGTGTACTTGCACAGGCCGATGCCATAGTTGACATAGGCGGAGTTGTTCTTCTCATACACCTCGGCGAAGTTGGGATCGTAGGCGGCGGTCACGTCGGCGCTGACGCAGAAGGAATTGGCGAAGCAATCCCGCAGCAGCACGCCCTGCGTGTCGCACAGCTCGCCCATGAACTTGTCAAAGGCGCCGGACTGCATGCCGGACACGCCCTCGGAGCCGATCTCTTCCTTGTCGGCGAAGATGCACACGGCGGTGCGCTGGGGCTCCTTGGCGTCGAAGATACCCGCCAGCTCGGCATAGGCGCAGACGCGGTCGTCGTGGCCATAGCTGGCGATCAGGCTGCGGTCAAAGCCGATGTCGCGGGCATGACCGGCGGGAACGGCCTCCAGCTCGGCAGAGATGAAGTCTTCCTCCACCATGCCGTACTTCTCATGCAGCAGCTGCATGACGGCCAGCTTGAAACGCTTCTTCTCGTCCTGATCCGTTACCGGCATGGAGCCCACCAGAATGTTCAGGCTCTCGCTGGGGATAGCCTCGTTCAGGGGCTTCTTGCCCTGCTCGCGGCCCAGATGCGGCAGCAGGTCGCTGATGATGAACTGGGGATCCTCCGGCTTGTCGCCGATATGGACTGGCACCACCGTGCCGTCGGAGAGCGTCACCACGCCGTGCAGCTCCAGAGGGATGGTGACCCAGTGGTACTTGCGGATGCCGCCGTAGTGATGGGTCTTGAGATAGGCCAGCTCCGTGTCCTCGTACAGGGGACGGGGCTTCAGATCCAGACGGGGCGCGTCGGTGTGGGCGGCGGCAATATTAGCGCCCTTGGACAGCGGCTCCTTGCCGATCACGGCCAGCATGATGCCCTTGCCCCGGTTGTTGCAATACACCTTGTCGCCGGGCTTCAGCGCCATGCCGGGCTTATGCTCCACAAAGCCCCGCTTCTTCGCCAGCTCGATGCAGTAATCCACGCACAGGCGCTCGGTCTTGCCGTGGTTCAGGAAGTCCTTATAGGCCTCGCAGTAGTCGTGCATGGCGGCCTTCTCGCTCTCCGGCAGGCGGTCATAGCCGTTCTCCGGCGCGTACAGCAGCTCCTTGCTCAGCTTTCCTTTTTCAGTCATAGCATATCCTCCTCAAAAATATTTCTTTTGTTGGTCTCTTTCTTGTTGCCGCGCTGTCAGGAAAGCGCCCGGCTCTCCAGATTGCTCCGCAGACTGGTGGCCGCCTGACAGTTGTTGATGATGAGCGCGTCGGTAACGCCGTACTGGGAAATGATACCGCTGACGCTGCCCACCTCCTCGCGGATGTCCACCACCACGATACGCTCGTAGTAGTCGATCATGTAGGGCACAAAGGCGTTGCCGTAGGACTCCTTGAACACCAGCAGGGTCTTGCCGTTCTTGTTGTCGGTGGTGATAACGGTCAGAGGCTGGTCGCCGCACAGGAACATCCCGGCATACTCGTTGGTGCCGCCATTGACGGCCTGCCCGTTATACTGCACGCCGTCCCGGTAGTACACCATGGAATAGCCCGCATGGGGGAACCGGGCCACGGAATAGTCCGGGTTGGCCTTCAGCTCCGCAGGATGGCCGCCGTACATGTAGAGAGAGCCGGTATAGCCGGTGCGGAGCACCGTGTCATAGCTGTCCAGCGTCCACGGTGTGAGACCGTTGGCCTGACAATAGGCCGCCGAGGCGTAATACGCGCCCAGACTGGTCCAGTGATGGTCGGTGCGGTAGAACATGTACTCACCCGCGTGCTGATCCATCAGGCCCATGCAGTCCACGGTGGTGACGGAGCTGTCCATCATGGCGTAGGTGGACTTGATGAAGCTGGCGATATCGTCGTGGGGATCGTCGTAGTCCGCCGGAGAATGATAGGCGCAGCTCTTGGGGGTCAGCAGGCAGCTGACATGGATATTGGGGTACTTGGCGGCGAACTTGTTCACCGTGTCGGCATAGGCGCTGGAGCCGGTGGGATCGGGGTCGAAATACTCCACACCGTAGTCGCCGCACACCAGCACCGCGTTGGCGTAGTATGCGGCGATGTTGTTGTGATAGTGGCCGTCACTGGCGGTCTCCGCCGTGACGGACGCCGCGTCGTCCGAGGAGACGGCGCTGCCCTTACCGGGGGCGATGTACTTCTGTCCGGCAGGCACGACCTGCTGTCCGCAGGTGGCACATACGCCGTCCTCCCCCACCGTGTGGCCCAGCGCGGGGCTCATGACCGCGCCACATACGGCGCAGGTCTCCGGCTCTGTGCAGGTGGCGGGGCCGCCGGAGGTATGGGGCAGCTGGGGCGACAGCTCGATGCCGCAGCGCTGGCAGGTCTGGGGCGCGGCGCAGGTGGCCTCCGGGCCGGGATCGTGGCCCAGCGCCTCGGTCATCACCTTGCCGCACTCGGTGCAGATCTCCGGCTCGGTACAGGTAGCCGGTGCGGCGGATACATGCTTATGGCAGCCGGCCAGCACCATGGCCACAGCCAACAGCGCCACCGACAGGCAAATGATTCGTTTCATGGGATGCTTCCTTTCTCAGGGGTCGTCTCTCTATTACTATGCACGATTATAGTAAACAGGACAGCTTTTTGCAAGTCATAAGTGTAAACTTTCCCTGTACTTTACCCGCTATCTGGCCCGCAATAAAAATAGGTGTGGCTTTATGGAAAAAGATGTGTTATACTGATATGACTGTCAATATCACAAATGAGGTGAAACCCATGAACCGGCAATTTCCCTGTCTGGAAATACATCTGGACAGGCTGTACCATAACGCGGAGCAGGTCATTTCCCGCTGCAAGGCCCGCGGTATCCGTGTATGCGGCGTTATCAAGGGCGTAGGCGGTATGCCGGAGGTGGCCCGCGTACTCAGTGAAGCAGGTGCGGAGCAGATCGGCACCAGCCGTCTGGAGCAGGTGGCCCGCTGCCGCGCCGCAGGGGTGAACGTCCCCTTCCTGCTGATCCGTATTCCCGGTCTTTCCGAGCTGGCGGACACCGTGGCATTGTGCGAGATGTCGCTGCAAAGCGAGGTGGCCACGCTGGACGCATTGGAACAGGAGTGCCTGCGGCAGGGAAAGACCCACAGCGTTATCGTGATGGCCGACCTGGGCGACCTGCGGGAGGGCTTCTGGAACGCCGGCGAGCTGATCGCCGCCTGCGTCCATGTAGAGCGCGACCTGCCCCATGTCCATCTGGCAGGCATCGGCGTGAACCTCAGCTGCTACGGCTCCATCCGGCCCACGCCGGAGAAAATGACGCAGCTGACCGATCTTGCCGGACGGGTAGAGACCGCCATCGGCCGCAGGCTGGAGATCGTCTCCGGCGGCGCCACCAGCTCCTACACGCTGGTGCATTGGGACGCCATGCCGCAGGGCATCAACCATCTGCGCATCGGTGAAAACATCCTGCTGAGCTACGACCTGCAAAACCTGTGGCATATTGCGGATATGGACTATCTCCGCACCGACACCTTTACTCTGACGGCAGAGGTCATCGAGGTGCGGGAGAAGCCCACCTATCCGCAGGGCGAGTTCTGCATCGACGCCTTCGGCCATACGCCGGAATACGCCGATCACGGCATCCGCCGCCGGGCGCTGCTGGCACTGGGCCGGGCCGATGTGGGCGAGCTGGAAACGCTGGAGCCCCGCGAGAGCGGCATCACTGTGGTGGGCGGCAGCTCCGACCACTGTATTCTGGACGTGACCGACTGTCCCCGCCATCTGCAGGTGGGCGACACAGTGTCCTTCTCCCTGCGGTACAGCCACCTGCTGTATCTCACCGGGCGGGAGGACGTCCGGTTCCTGTACACCGGCAAGTAAGCATAGTATTCAAATATTTGAGATAATGGAGGATCACTTGACTATGGGCAATATGGAAGGATTTGGCATTTTTCTTTGGAACGCGGTCATTACCCTGTTTTCATTTCTCGCGGTAGCGCCGATCGTACTGTCGGCGGTGTCTCAGTTCGGCGTGCAGAAGCGTTTCGCCCAGACCATGATCGACGAGGGCATCATCAGCGCCGAGGAGGTCAAGCTGATCCAGCCGAAAAAACAGATCGCGGGCGTGGTCGTTTCGGTGATCGTAGTGGCGGCGCTGGTCTATACCAGCGTGAAAATGTTCCCCTACGGCCCCATCTGCGCGCTGTTCGGTCTGGTGGCCGGTATCATGAAGTACCGCAAGGTGACGCAGTTCAACTCCCTGACGGTGCAGCGGTTCAAGAACACCTATAAGGACAGCTACGACGCAAAGAAGCTGAATACCTATGTGGACAAGATGTTCTGATCCTCTGTCCTGCATCTGATAAAGAAAGGCGGCGATATCTGTGACGAATCATCCGGAAGCGGGAGAAAAGATCTTCAAAAAAGGCGAGATCATCTATCAGCAGGGCGACTATGTGGCGGCCATGTATGATGTTCTGTGGGGACAGGTTGCTTTATATGTGGATTACCACCAGCCCACCCAGCGTCTGCTGACCGAGGTAGAGGACGACGGCTTTTTCGGCATTGTGGGCTTTCTGGAAAGCCGCCCGCAGAACGCCACCGCCGTGGCGCTGGAGAAAACCGCGTGCAGCATTATCACCCACGAGAGCTTCAGCCACTACTTTCAGGAGCGGCCCGCCAAGGTCATGAGCATCATGCAGTATATGAGCAAGCGCATGCGGGTGCTGACCCGCGGCTATCTGGAGGCCAGTCAGGCGCTGGAGGAATACGCCGACGCCGAGCGGCTGCTGAAGGAGCGGAAGGACTGGTACGAGGAGCACAAGGACCTGTACCACCGCATCATGGGCATGTTCGGATTCGACTAAGCACAACAAAAGAACGGGGACACATCGTGTCCCCGTTCTTTTCTTAATATGTTTATATGTATCAGCGCTTTTTCAGCACGCCCAGCAGGCCGCGCTTGAGGATCTGACCACCCGCCGAGATCAGCTGGGACTCGATCTTGGCCGCGCGGCGCTCCGCCTTGCGCTTGGCCTCGGCCTCCGCCTTCTCCTGCTGGCGCTCCGCCTTGCGGCGCTCCTCGTCCTCCAGCTTCTGCTGGCGGCGGCGGGCTTCGTCTTCCAGCTTTTGCTGGCGCTTACGTTCTTCATCCTCCAGCTTCTGCTGCCGTTTCTTGTCGGCTTCCTCTTCCTTCAGCCGCTGCTTCTCCGCTTCGGCCTCCGCCTTTTCCTGCGCCTTGCGGTCAGCCTCCGCCTGCTTGGCGGCCTCGGCCTTCTCCGCTTCCTCCGTCAGCACCTCATAGGCGGACACATTGTCCACGAAGTCGTCGTACTTCTCCATGCCGTCGTGCATCATGGCCTTGGCCCGCACCATGGGCTCCGGCGCAGCCATCAGGCTCTGGGGGCAAATGATCTTGGTGCGCTGCACCATGGTGGGCACGCCCTTTTCATCCAGGAAGGAGGTCAGTGCTTCGCCCACGCCCAGCTCCATAATGGCGTCCTCCGCCTGGAAGGCGGGATTGGCCCGGAAGGCCTGTGCCGCCACGCGGACGGCTTTCAGCTCGGCGGGCGTATAGGCCCGCAAGGCATGCTGCACCCGGTTGGAGAGCTGGGCCAGCACGGTATCGGGAATGTCGCTGGGGCTCTGGGTGACGAAGTACACGCCCACGCCACGGGAGCGGATCAGCTTTACCGTCTGCTCGATCTTCTGCAGCAGCACGGCAGGCGCGTCCCGGAACAGCATATGGGCCTCGTCAAAGAAGAACACCAGCTTGGGCTTGTCCATGTCGCCGGCCTCCGGCAGGCTCTCGAACAGCTCCGACAGCATCCACAGCAGGAAGCTGGCGTACAGCGTGGGATTCTGCACCAGCTTGACGCAGTCCAGCACGTTGATCATGCCGCGGCCGTCGGCGTCGGTGCGCATCCAGTCATGGATATCCAGCGCAGGCTCACCGAAGAACAGGTCACCGCCCTGCTGCTCCAGCGGCAGCAGCGCCCGGAGAACGGCCGCCACGGACTGAGGCGTAATGTTGCCGTAGGTCATCATATACTCGGTGCGGTGCTCGTTCACATAGGTCAGCATGGCCCGCAGATCCTTCAGGTCGATCAGCAGCAGCCCCTTGTCGTCGGCAATGCGGAACACGATGTGCAGGATGCCCTCCTGCGCCGGGGTCAGGCCCAGAATCCGGCTGAGAAGCTCCGGCCCCATATCGCTGACGGTGGCGCGGACGGCGTGGCCGCCCTCCTGATAGATGTCCCAGAAGGTGGTGGGATACGCCTTATAGGCAAAGGTGTCCCGGATGCCGAACTTGTCGATGCGCTTCTCCATGCCCTCGTTGCTCTCGCCGGGTGCGCAGATACCCGCCACGTCGCCCTTGACGTCGCACAGGAACACAGGCACGCCCGCGTCGGAGAAGGATTCCGCCATCACCTTCATGGTGATGGTCTTGCCGGTGCCGCTGGCGCCGGCGATCAGGCCATGACGGTTGCTCATAGAGGGATACATCTCCACCCGCTGGCCGTCCGCCAGACCCATATAGATCTTGCCGTTTTCGTACATATAGCCGTCCTCCGTTGTTTTTTGATCTTTCCTGATGGTATTATACGTCATATTATTCCGGTACGCAAGAAAAAAGCGTTTTTTCTCTGTTGACAATGTAAACAGGATGTGCTATGTTGTGTTTACAACGTAAACAGGAGGTGGAGCACTTGCAGCGTGCCGGAAATATTTTTACACCCACGGAATGGAAGCTGATGGAGTGCCTGTGGCAGACGGAGATCTGTACCGGACGTGAGGCGGTCAGCTTCATGGAAAGTGCCGCCGGATGGAGCCGCAGCACAACGCTGACCATGCTGCGGCGCATGACGGAAAAGGGCGCCATCGACTGCCGGACGCAGGACGGCGTGAACGTCTACCGGGCGCTGGTGCCCCGCGAAAGCGCCGTTCAGCGGGAGACGGAGGAGTTCCTTGACCGGGTCTATCACGGCAGCGTAGGCCTGCTGCTCAGCGCCATGACGGAGCGGCAGCAGCTGTCTCAGGCGGAGATCGACGAGCTGTACGACATTCTGCGTAAGGCGGAGGAGGTGGAGAAATGAGCGGCTGGCTTCTGTCCTCGACGGTGCTGGTAGGCGTGGTGCTGGTTTTGCGGCGGCTGCTGCGCAGGCACCTCCACCCCACCGTGATCTATGCCCTGTGGCTGCTGGCGGCCATCCGGCTGCTGGTGCCGGTGCAGATCGGCGTCAGCGACATCAGCCTTGACCGGGTCTCGTCGTCTCTGCCGCTGGTGCGGCAGGCGGACGCCCTCCTCCCTGCCGGTACGGCCGATGATACCATGTCTCCCGCGGTGCTGGACAGCCATCCGACGCAGGACAGCACCCCGGCGAAAAGCGATACAACGACCGTCGCTGTATCATGGCCCAAGGTCATTGCCGCGGTGTGGATCGGCGGCAGCGCGGTGACGCTGGCGTGGTTCCTGACGGTAAACGGGCGGTGCTATGTGCGGCTGCGGCGCTCCCGCAGACCGCTGGACGCGGGCGGGGATCTGCCCTGCTATGTGTATGTCTCCGCCGCCATCGACACCCCGTGCCTGCTGGGCCAGAGCATCTATGTGACGCCGGAGGTGGCGGCGGACGGAACGGCGCTGCGCCATGTGCTGGCCCACGAGGCCACCCATTACCGCCACGGCGACCCCCTGTGGGCGCTGGTCCGGGGCGCGTGTCTGGTGGTACACTGGTGGAACCCGCTGGTGTGGCTGGCGGCCATCCGCTCCCGCGAGGACAGCGAGCTGGCCTGCGACGCCTGCGCCGTGAAGCAGCTGGGTGGAGAGGAGCGCACCGCCTACGGCAGGACGCTGATCGCCCTCAGCTGCGGCAAAACAACGCCCTCCTCGGTGCTGGCGGCAGCCACCACCATGTCCGGCGGCAAGCGGACGCTGAAGGAGCGGGTGCGCCTGCTGGCAAAGCAGCCCCGTACCCGCGCTGTCGCCGCGTTCGTGCTGGCGGCGGTGGTGATACTGGCCGCCGTAGCGGGGTTCACCGGCGGGAAGTCCGGCAGCTTCACCCTCCGCGCACAGCGGGTGGATGAGCAGACGGTGCGCCTGTCCGTCTCCGGCGACAATGGGCTGATGGTGATGCTGTACCGCACCCAGTATCATGACGGCGAGGCGGTGGCCTCCACCCAGCCGATCTTTCTGACACTGCCCAACAGGAATCTGGACATCACGCTGCTGGACGAAGGCCCCATGACGGATAATGCCGGTTTTCTGACCACCACATGGACCGCGCAGCGCAACGAGCCGGTGCGTTTCCCCACCACCGACTGGACGCAGCCCGACCCTCAGCTGGGCTATGTCTGGAGCGTCATGGAGGGTACGCTCCACATGGAGCCGGGCAGCATGTACCCCATTGCATATTGCGGCTTTTCCGGGGACGGGAACATTGATGCCCTGCCGGTAAAGCAGCTGTCTGAAAATCCCTATCAGATGCAGTCTCAGAAGGGTGATTACTTCGTGGTTTGGATGCTGTTCCCCTACGCGGACGGCCACGTCCAGACCAGCGGAGACCCCAGCCTGTATCCCGATATCGGGGACGGCGAGACAGACGCCCTGCTGAACAAGCTGGCGGAGCAGCAGGCATCCCTGTTCCAGATCGGCAACTGGTACACGCAGGCGCTGACCAGCACCTATGACGATCCCCGCGACGTGGATCTTTACTGGTTGTTCTACAACGGCGGCAGCCGCCAGCCTACGCAGGAGGAATACGACTACGTTCAGCAGCAGCTGGGCGGCCCCAATACCGATGTGATGGTCATTTCCCGGCAGGAGATGGACGATGCGCTGACGGAGGTCTTTGGCCTGACGCTGGAGGAGACCCGCAAGAACAATCTGGATCAGTTCATTTACCGGGAGGCCACCGGCTGCTACTATCTCTGCCACGGCGATACCAACGCCATGGCCGTGGAGTTCCTCTCCACCGACACGCTGGGCGACAACCGCACTGCCTTTACTTACGAGGGCTGGGACGGCGCTTATACCGTGACCATGCGTGGCTCCCATATCGAGTCCAATGTTAAGCAGTAAGCTTTATCACAAAACCGCGCCCTGTCCGATAATGGACAGGGCGCGGTTCGTTATGGGGCTTTTCTCACGTTTTTACCGGCCTGTCAACACGGTACAACCTATGGTACGTCTGCGCACAAAATGTTTACAAACAGGACACAATATTCACATTGCAGGCCGGGACATCCGGTGGTATAATCTCGATAATCCATCTACGACACACAATGATATCTATACAGAATACAAATATGAAACGAAATGAACTGACGGCCACGCAGCAGAAGCGTCTGGGGCTGATCGCCATCGGCATCGCTGTCGTGGTCTCCATTTTGCTGATATGGCTGGTGGGCATACCGCTTGTCCGCTTTGCCTCGCAGCCGGAGCGATTCCGGAGCTGGGTGGATTCCCACGGCTTCGGCGGGCGTCTGGCCTATATGGGCATGGTGATCCTTCAGGTGGTGGTGGCGGTGATCCCCGGCGAGCCCTTTGAGATCGCCGCGGGCTACGCCTTCGGCTCGGTAGAGGGCACGATCCTGTGCATGCTGGCCGCCACCCTTGGCAGCGTATGCGTTTTCCTGCTGGTGCGGCGGTTCGGCCCGCGGCTGGCAGAGGTCTTTTTCTCCAAGGAAAAGCTTCACTCCATCCGTTTTTTGCAGGCCACGCCCCG
Source organism: bacterium (assembly GCA_963640475.1). Classification (GTDB taxonomy): domain Bacteria; phylum Bacillota; class Clostridia; order Oscillospirales; family Oscillospiraceae; genus Vescimonas. The sequence goes on from CAVHYW010000016.1 coordinate 22,200, forward strand.
GCGTGACCTGCTGTTCCTTATTATCTTCATGCTGCCCGGCACGCCGAAGGATCTGCTGTGCTATTTCGCCGGACTGACCAACATCCGCTTTCCCGTATGGCTGCTGATCTGTTCGCTGGGCCGGCTGCCCTCCATCATCACCTCCACCGTGGGCGGCGACGCGCTGGGCACCAAAAACTACTGGGGCGCTATTCTGGTCTTTGCCGTTACGCTGGCCATCAGCGCGGCGGGTCTGCTGTTCTATGACCGGCTCTGCCAGCGGAAGAAAAAGGAGCCGCCGGACGCTCCGTCCGACAGTCAGGAGCCGTCTCAGGAGCCGCATCCATAAAATGGAAACTCCCTATCGCTATTTCCCCCAATAATTTGACAATTTAAATTTTCAAAAAAGAGGTCGGTTTTTGCCGTTTTCCTTCTCAAAATATGCACTTTTTTGCGGCAGCAGCGGCGATTGGGCGAAATCACATCAATCGCGGTCACATTTTTGTAAAGTTTACCAAAAAGAAAAAAATTCCGAAATTTTGTGGCTTTTGACTAAAACCTACTGTTTACTTTAGCGTGAAAGTGTGTTTTAATGTAATGGGTACAAATTGGTGTAACCATTATGCCGCATGCTTCGGAAGGGCATGCGGAAAATTTGAGGAGGAAAAATTCATGGTACAGTTTGCAAGTAGAATGGACCTGCTGAAGGGCTCCGAGATCCGTGAGCTGCTGAAGCTGACCGCACAGCCCGACATTATCTCCTTCGCCGGTGGTATGCCCGCTCCCGAGCTGTTCCCCGTCGAGCAGATGATGCAGGCTTCCGAGGCCGTCCTGAAGGAAAATGGCCGTGTGGCCCTGCAGTATTCTTCCACCGAAGGCTATCCCCGTCTGCGTGAGCAGATCGCCGAGCGCATGCTGGCAAAGAACAACATCAAGACCGATAAGGATCACATTCTGGTGACCTCCGGTTCTCAGCAGGGTCTGGACTTCTCCGCCCGCGTGTTCCTGAATCCCGGCGACGTGGTGCTGCTGGAGAGCCCCTCTTATCTGGGTGCTGTCAACGCCTTCAAGGCTTGCGAGCCTACCTTTATCGAAGTTCCCACCGACGACGGCGGCATGATCATGGAGGAGCTGGAGAAGATCCTCGCCACCACCGAGCGCGTCAAGATGATCTACGTCATCCCCGATTTCCAGAATCCCACCGGCCGTACCTGGGATCTGGATCGCCGTCATAAGTTCATGGATATCGTCAACAAGTACGAGATCCCCGTCATCGAGGACAACCCCTATGGTGAGCTGCGCTTCGAGGGCGAGTACATGCCCGCTCTGAAGAGCCTGGACACCAAGGGCCTGGTGGTCTATCTGGGCACCTTCTCCAAGATTCTGGCGCCCGGCTACCGTCTGGGCTGGGTCTGCGCCGAGGATGAGATCCTTGCCAAGTACAACTTCATGGAGCAGGCTGCCTCTCTGCAGGCTTCCACCATCGGCCAGATGGAGACCTCCAAGTGGATCGACATGTTCGATCTGGACGCTCACGTCAACACCATCCGTGAGTGCTACAAGAAGCGCCGCGCCGTGATGCTGGACACTCTGGCCAAGGAGCTGCCCGCTCCCTGCACCTTCACCCGTCCCGACGGCGGTCTGTTCGCTTGGGTCGTCCTTCCTGACTACATGGACGCCAAGGAGCTGCAGATGAAGTGCCTCGAGAAGAAGGTCGCCTTCGTTCCCGGCGGTTCCTTCTTCCCCAACGGCGGCCACGAAAACACTCTGCGTCTGAACTACTCCTGCATGCCCGAGGAGAAGATCGTTCAGGGTATCACCGCTCTGTGCCAGACCATCAAGGAGAACCTGAAGTAATTTCCCAACTGCATTATACAGTATCCCCTCCCGCGGGGAGGGGATACTGTGATTCCACGAAGAACCACGGTTTTTCGTTTTTCCAGCATTACCTGAGTCATAAAGGAGAACACAGCGGATGAAAAAAGTCAAGGTACTGATCGGCAACTACGGCAGCGGCAAGAGCGAGCTGGCATTGAACTTTGCCATGCAGTCCGCCGCCCGTGGCGAGCGCACCGAGCTGATCGATCTGGATATGGTGAACACCTATTTCCGGCTGACGGAACGGGGCAAAATGGTGGAGCAGAAGGAGATCCGTCTCGTCTCCCCCAACTTCGCCTGTTCCGGTATCGAAACGCTCTCCCTCCCCGCCGAGGTGCAGTCCGCTTTCGTTCTGGACTGGGACAGCGTCATTTTCGACGTAGGCGGCGACGATGTGGGTGCCACGGCGCTGGGCCGCTATCATCAGGACTTCGTGGATCTGCCGGAGGGCGCTCTCGAGGTGCTGAACGTGGTCAATATCCGCCGCCCGCTGGCCAGCACGCTGGACAAGATCCATCGCTTGCAGGAGGGCATGCAGGCGCACGCCCGACTGCAGATCACCGGCATGATCAACAACACGAATCTTGCCACCATGACCACGGAACAGGAGCTGTGGGACGGTTATGAGCTGCTGCGGCAGGTCTCTGACGCTTCCGGCATCCCCGTGGCCTATACCACCGGAAAGAAGGAATTTCTGGACGCCTTTCTGGCCCGGAATCCGGATCCGAAATATGTGGGCAAGCCCATCGCCATCGACGTGTACATGCACCGCGACTGGGATTCCTACATTGAGTACGGTCTGAACACCACCGATCCCAGAAAGGAAATGTATTGATCCCCTGTATATCCCCCGAAAAGGGATAGAGATATGGTAGAGAATTCAGCGAATTAAGAGAAAAGAGGTGTCAAATGTGGTTAGAGTAACCATCAATGAAAACCTTTGTAAGGGTTGCGGTCTGTGCGTCAGAGCTTGCCCGAAGGGTATCATTGAACTGTCCAAGGCAAAGATCAACGCGAAGGGCTATCACCCTGCGGAAGTCACCAACATGGAAGCATGCGTGGGCTGCACTTCCTGCGCTCGCACCTGTCCTGATGTGGTAATCCGTATCGAAAAAGACTAAGGAGGAAAAAACATGGCTTTGACTCTTATGAAGGGTAGCGAAGCTATCGCGGAGGCCGCTATTCGCGCCGGCGCCCGTTATTTCTTCGGTTACCCCATCACTCCGCAAACGGAGATTCCTGAATACATGTCCGCCCGTATGCCCGAGGTCGACGGCTGCTTCCTGCAGGCCGAGTCCGAGGTGGCGGCCATCAACATGGTGTACGGCGCTGCCGGTACCGGCGCCCGTGTCATCACTTCTTCTTCCAGCCCCGGCGTCTCCCTGAAGCAGGAAGGTATTTCCTACTGCGCAGGCGCCATGGTTCCCGCTGTCATCATCAACGTGATGCGCGGCGGCCCCGGTCTGGGCAACATTCAGGCATCTCAGGGCGACTATTTCCAGGGCGTCAAGGGCGGCGGCAACGGTGACTATCACCTGCTGACCTTCGCTCCCGCTTCCGTGCAGGAGGCCATCGACCTGATGATGATCGCCTATGACAAGGCTGAGAAGTATCGTATCCCCGTTCTGTTCCTCGCCGACGGCATCATCGCTCAGATGATGGAGCCCGTGGAGCTGCCCGAGATGGTGGACTACAAGGTCGACCCCGAAAAGAAGCCTTGGGCCTGCACCGGCTGGAAGCCCGGCGACGATCCCGCAAAGCGCGGTATCATCAACTCTATCTACATCGACACCGAGAGTCTGGCCGTCCACAACGACGAGCTGCAGGCTATGTATAAGGAAGTCGTTGAAAACGAGCAGCAGTGGGAAGAGTTCAACTGTGAGAACGCTGATTACATCATCACCGCGTTCGGCACCGTGGCCCGTATCGCCAAGAGCGCCATCACCGAGCTGAAGGCACAGGGCATCAATGTGGGTCTGCTGCGTCCCATCACCGTGTGGCCCTTCCCCTATGACGCTGTCAGCAAGGTCGTCAACCAGCCCTCCGTCAAGGCTGTCCTGGACGTTGAGCTGAACGAAGGCCAGATGCTGGAGGATGTCAAGCTGGCCATCAACGGCACCAAGGAAGTCGATTTCTTCGGTCACTGCGGCAGCCAGATGCCCACCACCGCCGAGATCGTCACCAAGATTCTCAGCATGAAGGAGGGTAAATAAGATGGCTGTTCTGTTTGAAAAGACCAAGTATCTGACCGACAAGCAGTTCCATTACTGCCCCGGCTGCAACCACGGTATCATCCACCGTCTGGTGGCCGAGGTCATCGACGAACTGAGCGATGAGCTGAACCTTGACGGCAAGGTCGTCGGCGTGGCTCCCGTTGGCTGCTCCGTGTTTGCTTACGATTATTTTAACTGCGATATGTACGAGGCTGCCCATGGCCGTGCTCCCGCTGTCGCTACCGGTATCAAGCGTTCCGCCAAGGATCGTCTGGTGTTCACCTATCAGGGCGACGGCGACCTGGCCTCCATCGGTACCGCTGAGATCGTTCACGCTGCCCACCGCGGTGAGAAGATCTGCACCATCTTCGTCAACAATGCCATCTATGGTATGACCGGCGGCCAGATGGCTCCCACCACCCTGATCGGCCAGAAGGCCACCACCTGCCCCGCTGGCCGCAGCGAGGAGTGGAGCGGTCTGCCCATCAAGATGAGCGAGATGCTGTCCGCTGTTCCCAGCTCTTACTATATTGAGCGCGTGGCCGTCAACACCACCGCCAATATCGTTAAGGCAAAGAAGGCCATCAAGAAGGCCTTTAAGTATCAGATGGAAGGCAAGGGCTTCTGCATGATCGAAGTCCTGTCCACCTGCCCCACCAACTGGGGTATGTCTCCTGTCGAGGCTATGAAGTGGCTGGAAGAGAACATGATCCCTTACTATCCTCTGGGCGTTTACAAAGACAAGGGGGCCGAATAACATGGAAAAAACTTTCATTTTTGCCGGTTTCGGCGGTCAGGGCATGCTCCTGATCGGTAAGTTCATGGCTATGTCCTGCATGCTGGACGGCAAGCACGTCTCCTGGCTGCCTTCTTACGGCCCTGAGATGCGCGGCGGCACGGCCAACTGCTCCGTCATCGTTTCCGATGAGCCTGTTGCTTCTCCTCTGGTGGACATGGCCGACGTTATCGTCGCCATGAACCGTCCTTCTCTGGATAAGTTTGAAGATCATGTCAAGCCCGGCGGCGTGCTGGTCATCAACTCCAGCATCATCGACCGCAAGGCCGTTCGTGATGACATTACCGTCGTGTACTGCGACGCTAACGGCATCGCCGAACAGGTCGGCAACCCCAAGGGCGCCAACGTGGCGATCCTGGGTGCCGTCATGGCCAAGGCTGACGTCACCTCCCTCGACAGCATGATGGAAGCCATCCGCATCGAGCTGGGTGAGAAGAAGGCCCGTTTCCTGGAGGGCAACAAGAAGGCCCTGCAGGCCGGTATGGACGCCTGCAAGTAAGCGACATTACATACCCCCTCACATCAGGAATATTGATGATCGCGTCCGGCGCTGGCAGCAGCGCCGGACGCTTTTTCTTTGCTTACCGAAGCGCGTCAATGGCCGTCGAATTTCACAAATCACCTCAGCGCTCTTTTGCTTTCGTTTACTAATCTGAAAAAGAACTAAAAATCAGTTTCATATTTAGAAACTTTTTATTGACGAATGGTGGAATGTTTGGTATGATAGAGACGCCATCGAAGGGAGGTCGTTGATGATGGGTTCATTCTCCAATTTTGTCGGACACCGCATTAAAAAGTACCGCAAGAGCCGCGGCTATACCATAGAGCAGTTCTCCGCCATGATAAATAAGAGCAAGGCCACGCTGTCCAAATATGAAAACGGCGCCATCACCATCGACATCGAGACGCTGTACGAGATCTCTCAGGCGCTGGATATCGATCTGAAATATTTCGTGGACTACCAGCCGCCCTCCTTCCGCAATGAACCGGCGCTGCATAAAAATGTCTACTTCAACCAGTCGCTGGCCTACATGTATTACTACGACGGGCGCATCCGCCAGATGGTGCGTTCCCTGCTGCGGTTCTCTCCCGCGCCCAACGGCACAGCGGTGGAGGTGACGCTGTATCTGGGCGTGGCGTCTTTTGACGATCCCGACCGCTGCCAGCACCTGTTCACCGGCGAGATGAAGTCCTACGACACCATCACCCACATGGTGCTGAACAACCAGATCAACGAGGCGGAGAAAATGTATATCTGCATGCTGAATCCCATGCAGAACCGCACGCCCGCCATCGGTCTGCTGTCCGGCATCGGCAGCACCCCGTTCTTTGCCCCTATCGCCCTGAAGACCCTGATCTCCAACGAGCCGCTGGAGGAAAGCGAGCGTCTGCTCAGCAGCATCAAGCTGGACAAGGACGACTATCACCTGCTGCGCTACTACAACATGATGGTCATTAACCGCCCCGCCAGCCTGTTTTTACAGTAAATTTCTCTATAAAAACCGCCTGTTCCACACCGGAACAGGCGGTTTTTTCAAACATATTTTTCCATAAACTCCTCAAGGGCCGGGATGCTTTCCGCTTTCCAGTAGCGGCTGCAATCTGCCGAACGGTCAAGGAGCCGTTTATTATACAGCTCCCGCCGCAGCGTGGCCGGATCGTGAAAGCGCGTCCACTCGTCCAGCAGATCGTTGATCTCCGGCTCCGTATACTGCCGGCCGGCTTCGATCTTCCCGGCCAGATACCAAAGGGCCATCAGCTTTTTCTTGTGCTTTGCCGGCAGGGCGGTCAAACGCCCCTCCTGATCCATAAATGGCATCAGATCTGATAAATCATGCTTCATTTCTCTCTCCTCGCGGCTCTGTTTGCGGTTCATGACGCCTTCATTGTATGCGCAGCAACACAGTTTGTCAAGAACTCTCCCCGCAGAGGGCCCCTACGCCATTTTCACGATCTCCCGCCGGAGCCGCAGGATGATGCGCTTTTCCAGCCGGGAGATATAAGATTGGGAGATGCCCAACCGGTCAGCCACCTCCTTCTGGGTCAGCTCCTTCCGGCCGCCCAATCCGAACCGCAGGGAGATAATGTCCTGCTCCCGCGGCGAAAGCTTCGCCACAGCGCTGTGCAGCAGCTGGCGATCCACATCCGCTTCCAGCGGCTGCATCACCACGTCCTCCTCCGTGCCCATCACATCGCTGAGCAGCAGTTCCTTTCCGTCCCAATCGGTGTTCAGCGGCTCGTCAAAGCTGACCTCCACGCGGGTATTGCTGTTCTTGCGCAGATACATCAATATCTCGTTTTCAATGCACCGTGAGGCATAGGTCGCCAGCTTGATGTTCTTATCCGTCCGGAAGGTATTCACCGCCTTGATGAGCCCGATAGTGCCGATGGAGATCAGATCTTCGATGTTGATGCCGGTGTTGTCGAACCGCTTGGCGATATAGACCACCAGCCGCAGGTTCCGCTCGATCAGTGTCTGACGGGCAGATTCCTCCGGCAGGCGCTCCAGCACCGCCGCCTCCTCGTCACGGGGCAGCGGCGGCGGCAGGGTATCGCTGCCGCCTATGTAATAAACGCTATCCGGCCTGACCAGCCGTCGGATCCACTGTACAATGCGCCGCCACAACGTCATGTCGTCCTCCCTTTCCCTGTCCGCCCCATAGGGCCTGATAGCCGCCCGCGCCCACCTGTGTGTCGGTCAGCGCCACCAGCGTATGAGCCACCGTCCGCCGCCCAATACGGATGTAATCGCTGCGGCAGGCCAGCAACAGACCGCCCGCCGTTCCTACCGCCCGGAAGGGCAGCAGCACAAATGGGATGGTCACTCCCGCCGCGTGGAGCCGGGCCATTTTTTCCTCCGGCGGCGCTTCCGCTTCCAGTATCTCCGCCGCCTCACGGGGCCACAACTGCGCCAATGCCGCCGTCTCCGCCACCAGCACCGGTTGGCCCCACACCGGGTCACGCAGCGAATTGCCGTTATCCCGCAGCGCCCGCAGACGGCACCGGCGGCCCGCCACTACCACTTCGATCTCCATCAATTCTCCTCCTTCATGCCGCGCCGCCTGCCGGAACACCAGATGCAGCAGACCGTAGAAGCCCGCCGCCGTCCCCAGCAGCACCGGCCAGCTGATATCCGCGTAATAGACGCGCTGTACGATGCCCTGCGATGAGCCTGCCAGCAGTCCCAGCGCCAACAGAAGTCCCGCCAGACCGCCGGACAGCAGCCAGAAGAGCGCCGTCAGCCGCCATGGCCGCACCTCCTTCCGGAAGGCCAGCAGCGCCATGACTGTGCCTGCCGCCACCTTGCACAGGGGATGGGCCAGCAGCGGCCAGACGAACACCCCCACCGCATAGGCCGCGCCCAGTATGGCGCAGAGCAGGAACCGCAGCCGCCGCAGGGTCGTACCTGCCAGCGTGGCGGTGGTCAGCAGCAGCAGATAGTCCACTGCCAGATTCAGCACCGCCACACGGTCGATATACACCACCGTCACCGCCATCACCTCGCCTGTCTATTATAGGACGGCCCGGCTGGGAATCCTGTCACAAAAAAGTGCCCTGCGGGATTTCTCCCGCAGGGCGTATCCGATACCTTATTCGTAGTCGAAGATGGCCTTCTTTTCCAGCAGTCCGCTGTACTCGTCCTTCCACCGGTGGTGGATGTCGGATGCGTCCCAATTGGGCAGAGCCTCCCTGTCCATGTCCAGCACGATCATCAGGTCGTACCGGTTGGGCCGGTCGATACAGCAGGAATGCACCGTCACGCCGCGCACACCGGGGATGGCGTCTGCCGCCGCGTACAAAGCCCTGACCTGCGGCAGAAGCGCCGCCTTATCCGTCACCGTCTCGTTCCACTTTGCCAGAATACAGTGTTTCATCCCCGCACCTCACAGTCCCAGATAGGGGATGATCAGGCCCGCTACCAGCAGCACCGCCATCAGACAGGCGATAACGCCCACGATGATCTGTGTGGTTTTCTTACGCATTTATGCTTCCTCCTTCGGTACGATCTTGCGGATCATTTTCTCCACCTTGCGGCGGGGCTGCATCACCTCGTGGCCGCAGCCCAGACATTTCAGCTTGATGTCCATGCCCACCCGCAGCACCTCCCAGCGGCGGCTGCCGCAGGGGTGATCCTTCTTCAGTTCCAGAATGTCATGCAGTTGCAGGTCCATGGCTCATCCTTTCTTGATCTCGTCCCAATACCGCTTGGCGGCCTGTTCGGTCTTGTTGTCGCCGTATTCGTAATAGTGCTTCTCCCCCAACTCCTCCGGCAAATACCGCTGCTTCACATAGTGGTGGGGGAACACATGAGGATAGAGATACCCCTGCTCCCGCTCCTGTCCGGCGCTGTCGGCGTGGACGTTCTGCAAATGCCGGGGGATACTGCCCATGGCACCGTGCTGGATATCCTCCATGGCGGCAATGATGGCGTTGTGGCTGGCGTTGGACTTCGGGGCCGTGGCCAGCAGGATGGCCGCCTCGGCCAGTGGGAGGCGCGCCTCCGGAAGTCCCAGCTGCACCGCCGCGTCCACACATGCCTTCGTGATGGCGATTGCCTGCGGGTAGGCAAGGCCGATATCCTCGCTGGCGATGACCAGCAGGCGGCGGCAGGGAGACAGCAGGTCGCCCGCCACCAGCAGCCGCCCCAGATAGTACACCGCCGCATCCGGGTCGGAGCCGCGGATGGACTTTTGCAGGGCAGACAGCAGGTCATAGTGCTCGTCGCCGTCCCGGTCGTACCGCATGGCGCTGCGCTGAGCCAGCTGCAAGGCGTCCTCGCTTGTCACATACAGCACGCCGTCCTTGGGTCTTGCGGACTGGTACAGCAGCTCCACCGCCGTCACCGCCTTGCGGACGTCGCCGCCGCAGGCGGCGGCCACCGTGTCGGGAACGGTGTCCTCCCACTGAAAGGGCAGGTCGCTGCGCTCCTGCTCGATGCGCAGGGCGCGCTCCACGGCGGGACGGGTCTCCTCCGCCGTCAGGGGCTTGAACTCAAACACCGTGCTGCGGGACAGCAGGGCGTTATAGATGTAGAAATAAGGGTTCTCGGTGGTGCTGGCGATCATGGTGATCTTTCCGTTCTCCAGAAACTCCAGCAGGCTTTGCTGCTGCTTCTTGTTGAAGTACTGGATCTCATCCAGATACAGCAAAATGCCGTTGGGCGCCATCATGGTATCCACGTCGGCGATGATGGCCTTGATATCCGACAGGCTGGCAGTGGTGGCGTTGAGATGATACAGCGCCTTCTGCGTCCGCTTGGCGATGATGTTGGCAATGGTGGTCTTTCCCGTGCCGGAGGGGCCGTAGAAGATCAGATTGGCTTCGGCCCCGTTTTCGATCAGGCGGCGCAGCAGCGCGCCCTCGCCCAGTAAATGCTTCTGTCCCGCCACCTCGTCCAGGGTCTGGGGCCTTATTTCGTCTGCCAATGGCCGCATGCGCTCACCTCCCAAAAATGATACTGCTGTATTATACCACCATTTGCTTTTTTGCGCAAGGTCTGATACAATAGAGCCGAGGTGAGGCCCATGAAAACACAAGCGCAGATCAGCGCCATCATCGAGGAACTGAAAAAGCTGTACCCGGACGCCATCTGCTCGCTGGACTATCAGAAGGACTATGAGCTGCTGTTCTCCGTCCGTCTGGCGGCACAATGCACCGACGCGCGGGTGAATCTGGTGACCCCGGCGCTGTTCCAGCGCTTCCCCACGCTGGAGGCCTTTGCGGCAGCCACGCCGGAAGAGGTTGGCGAATACGTCCGCTCCTGCGGCTTCTGGCGGGCCAAGGCCAAGGACATCGTGGGCAGTGCCCAGATGCTGCTCCGTGATTTCGGCGGCAGAGTGCCGGACAACATGGACGACCTGCTGCGCCTGCCCGGCGTGGGACGCAAGACCGCCAATCTCATTCTGGGCGATGTGTACGGCAAGGAGGGCTACGTCTGCGACACCCACTGCATCCGCATCACCGGACGGCTGGGCATCACCGACGGCAGCAAGGATCCCCTGAAGGTGGAGCAGCAGCTCCGGAAGGTCATTCCCCCGGAGGAATCCAACGATTTCTGCCACCGGATGGTGCTGCACGGCCGGGCGCTGTGCATGGCCCGCGCTCCTCAATGCGGGGATTGCCCGCTGCGGGAGCTGTGCGACTACGGAAAGGAGGCCGCCCTATGAGATCAAACCGGAAGCTTGCGGAACTGGCGACCTATATGATCGTGGGCGTCATCGTCCTCTCCCTGATACTGCTGCGTATGACCGGCCAAATGCTCTTCGGCTGGATCGCCGTGGCCTCCCCCTTTGTCTGGCTGATTTTCGAGCTGATCTTTGACCGCTGCCCCCACTGCGGGAAGTTTCTGGGCCGCCAGATACAAAAGTACTGCCACCATTGCGGCGAAAAATTGGAGGATTAAAAGCATCAAGTGCCAGTCCATAGGACTGGCACTTTTCGTTTCTCCCTTACATATACTGCGGTATGGAGGTGGGATCATGGACTTGAATCAGGTGGCGGCGCAGCTGCATACCGACCCGGGCACGGTGGAGCGGCTGGCCCAATCCCCGGACGGTCAGGCGCTGATGGCCCTGATGCAGCAGCAGAACGGCACGCAGCTGCAGCGGGCCATGGAGCAGGGCGAGGGCGGCAGCGCCGCTGAGATGGCGTCGCTGCTAAAAACCGTGCTGTCCAGCGGCGAGGGCCGTGCCCTCTTACAGCGGCTGAGCCGGCAATTACAGCAGCCGTAAGCGAAACCACAGCGGAAAGGAGACGGCGGTATGGAGGATATGGACAGCAAGCTCAACGCGATGCTCAACGACCCGGCGGCCATGCAGCGCATCATCCAGATGGCCCAGCAGCTCTCTGGCGGAGCGGCACAGGCCGCGCCTCCGCCGCCTCCCCCGCCGCCAAACGGCCCTCCGCCGACCGCGGACGGCGGCGGCTTCGATCCCATGCTGCTGGCCAGATTCCTGCCGCTTCTGCAGGATCTGCGGCAGTCCAACAGCCAGACCACACAGCTTCTCTACGCCCTGCGGCCCTTTCTGAAGGAGGAGAAGCAGCCCAAGGTGGAGCGGGCAGCAAAGCTGGCGCACCTGATCTGCATCGGTAAGCGCTTTTTGACGGAGGGAGGGCTGGACAGTGTATGACCGCTATGCCCGCGAGAACCGCGGCAATTACGTCCGTGCGTCACTGGACGACAGTCCCCTGCCGCCCCCTCCTCGAAAGCCCTCCGGGCAGGCTCCGCCGCCGCCAAGGCCCCAGCAGCCGCCCAAACCGCCGCCCCAGCAGCCGCCCAAACCGCCGCCCCGGCCGCCGCAGTCCGGGCCGCCGCCCAAGCGCCCGCCGGAGATCGCCTTCGGCAAGAGCATCCTGGACGCGCTGCATCTGGACGATCTGGATACCGGCGATCTGCTGCTGTTGTTCCTGTTGTTCTTTCTCTTCAAGCAGCAGGCAGACGAGGAGCTTCTGATCGCCATTGGTCTGCTGTTGATTTTGTAAGCTTTCCATTTCTGGCAACCATTGCATTTGCAATGCGGCATCTGACGCGCTATAATGACGGTGTTCTTGCAAGAGCAAATCCAAAAACAGGAGGTCACAGAAATGTTCTGCAACTTTGACTGCGCTTCCCTGCTGAAGCTGCTGTGCAGCTTCTTTGGCTGCTGAATAAACGCATATCCATAAGTTAAGGGCCGCACATACGTGCGGCCCTTAACTTATGCGTTACGACGGCGAGGTGAGCTTCAGGCCCACGATGCCGATCAGCAGCAGCGCCGCGAAGAACATGCGGCCCGCGGTGGCCGGTTCCTTGAACAGTACCAGACCGACCACCACCGCGCCCAGCGCACCGATGCCTGTCCAGATGCCATAGGCCGTCCCCAGCGGCAGCGTTTTCATAGCCTGCGACAGCAGGCCGAAGCTGACCAGCATGCCGATGATAGTCAGCGCCGAAAAGCCCAGCTTTGTAAAGCCCTCCGACAGCTTCAGGCAGGTGGCCCAGAATACCTCCATCAGTCCGGCGATCCCTAAAAATACCCATGCCATGGTGATTTCCTCCCCAAAAAACAAAATGCGCCCTTTCCCGCATCTTCAAAGGCCTAACGATGCAGGAAAAAGCGCTTGCGGTTCACCCGGCGGCGAACCATGGAGCAGAATACCACACTTTTCGCTTTCTGTCAACCTCCAGCCGGGGAACCGCAGACAGGAGAGTCATCTCCCTTTGATCTTCAGGCAGAAATCGCAGCAGTCGTTGCCGCGTCCCAGCGTCTTTGTCCTGTGCCAGTAGAGCTTGGGGTGCATGCCGTCATAGGTGATATCGTCGCTGTCGCAGAAGCAGCGGCACAGCTCTGGGCAGCCATATTGCACACAGGTATCGTGATAGGGACACTTCGTCATGTCGATGCGCCACACGCCGCCGGTGGTCTGGATATCCGTGGCCGCAAAGCCCGCCGTTACGCCGAAAAGCTTCGGCGTCCCTTTGGAGAACATGCCCGGCACGCACCGGTACAGTCCGGGGATCCGCATCAGCTTGAGATACACCTTCTTCTGCCGCCACGCCTTTTGCTCTACATAGCCGTGAACGGTTTGCAGGGCCTCCTCCTTCGGCATTGCCATTTGCAGCGTCTCATACGCCGCGATACCCGGCAGGATCTGGTGCTCCAGGTGTCGCTGCTTTTCCTTGCTTGCATCGGCGTTTTCCGCCCGCAGCGCCTGCAGCCGCGCTTCAAAGGCGGCGTTCAGCTCTTCAGCACGCGCCGGAAAGCGCTGCGCCACCGTCTGTTGAAAATTTACCGCAAGATAACTCGGTTTCATGAGAAATCCCCCTTATCTGGTCATCGTATCTGTCCGCGCCCTCACAGCGCCGCCGCTTCTCCCCAGGCGATCCGGCGCACAAGCCACGCCCACTCCTCCGGATGGCAGGCCAGCAGCTCCTCATGCTGCATATCCTGTTCATGGATGATGGGGTGGGCGAAATGCTGCTGGTAGCGGGCGCGGTATTTTTCGCCCATTTTCAAGGCATAGAAAATATGGATCTCCGTGCCGGGAACGTCGATTTTATCCGGCAGCGGCGTAACGAGGTCTGAATAAAACTGATTCTTGCAGCTACGCGCCGTCACATAGGGCCGCGCGCCGCCCAGCATCGTCATGAACGCCTTCACATAGTCGCCCATCTGCTGGACCCGCTCCTCCATCTTCTTCCGCAGCAGGCGGCTTTTGAATTGGCCGTCCCGGATCACCGGATAGATCAGCGGCACCAGCAGCTCCGTCTGAAGCTTCGCGGTCAACGCAGACGCCTGATCGATGTCGGAGCTGCCGAGGATGCCGTGATCCATATGGATGTTTCCGCGGGCCGCCAGCAGTCCCACGAAGGAGCCGCCCAGCGAGCAGCCGTAAGCCGCCCGGATATGGCCGCCGCAATGCTCCTTGAGATAGGCCTCTATTTTCTCCGTCTCCGCAAGCATGGAGGAAAACTCGATCCGCTCCGTCTCGTCAAAGCCGTCATAGCTGACGCAGAGCACATGAAAGTCCCGCTCCAGCAGCGGGATCACATGGCCAAAATTGCCCTTCCAGTGGCAGCAGGTGCCGGGCAGCAGCAAAATGGCCGGAGCCGCCGGATCACCGAACGTATAGACCTTCATTCTCTTACTCCTTACCTCCGGCCGTTCTGTCCAGCACAACGATCCGGTTGGATATGTTCCGCACCAGCGGGATCCTCCCCAGCAGCCGGTAGATGGGCACAAACTCCGCCATACCCTCGGTCAGGCAATGCTCCTCCACAAAGCGGAAGTCCGGCAGCAGCGCCGCCAATGTGCGGCCATCCTTGACGCCCCATGTGAATTTCGCGTTGCTACCCTCGATAGAGCGCTCCTTAAAGCGCTTCACCACCATGGGATTCATGGTCTCGACCAGCACGGTCGCCTGAGGAAACCGCCCGGCGATCACCGCAAAGATGCGCTTCACATCCGTCTCACTCAGGTACATGGTCAGTCCCTCGATAATGACCAGCACCGGCGTACCGTTCTCCACGATCCGGCTGCCCCAGTCGTCCATGGCCGACATGGCGATCTGCGTAACCGCGCCGCTCTCCGGCAAAAGCTTCTCCCGTACGGCGATAGTTTCCGGCAGGTCAAGGTTGTACCAGTGGGCATAGCCCTGCATCCGGTAGCAGCGGGTATCCAGCCCGCAGGCGATATTCACCGCCACCGCGCCGGGATTTTTCGCAAGCCACGCGCCCACCAGCCGGTCAAGGACGATGGTGCGGGCAATGACGCCGCTGTGCATGGCGGCGTCCCTGTCGGCCAGCGAAAAATCATAGTCCAACCGGCTGATGATCTCCTCGGCCTTCTTATCGCGGATCGCGCCGCGCTTCATGCTCTCCTTGGCCCGCGCGTAAACGGTTTGCAGCATGGTCTCCGGCACACCGGAAAGCTGTATCTTCTCTGCCATACGTTATGACCTCCGTCCTTATGCTTACGTTCCCGCCTGCCGGTTAGCTTCACCTAACTGTCAATCCTTTAAAAAGCTGCCCTCCACCGGCAGCAGGCACGGCTTCCGGCAATATGACCGGAACGCTTTATGCGGTCATATTGTAGCACCGATCCTGCCGGCTTTCAAGCGTATACGCGAAAAATTCCCCCGGAAATATATGAAATATTCCGGAAGAATGTCCCGCTTACGCTTTCCGCCGCCGGTTTACAAAGGGCGCAAGCACCCCATAGCCCAGCACACCGCTGGTGGTGTTGGTGATCACGTCGGTGATATCCGCGCTGCGTGCGCCGTTGATCAGCGGCTGAAGCAGCTCGATGGTCAGGCTGAGAGCCATTGTCATCAGCAGACAGCGCAGCAGCCCGCACCGCTTCCCGATGCTCCGGCGGCACAGAGGATACAGAATGCCGAAGGGCATTGTCATGACCACGTTCAGCACGATCTGGCGGATGAAATCACCCCGCCCGTACAGGGCCGTCCTCAAACGGCATCATGTGCATGGGCGTATACGGATGCGTGAAGCAGAAGGGCAACGAAACGATGACCGGCATAAGCGTCACCAGCAGCACGCCGGAGAGATAGAGATACATCAGCGTATTCACCGCCAGCACCCGCCTGCCGCCGCGCTTCCACCGTGGCAGCAGATACAAGGCGTACAGCAGCGCCAGCGCCGCAAAATCCACGGCATAGCGCAGAAGCTTCGGCATTGCGGTCACACCTCACTCCCCTTTTACGCCTTCATGAGCCAGCCATCCAGAAACCGCATCTGCTCCGGCGTATGGAACCAGTGCTCGCCCTCCGGCATGACGGTCAGCTCCGCGCCGAGCTTTTCAGCAAAGGCCGATATGGTTTCCAGCGAAGTCAAATTGTCCTGAGCACCGTACAATATCCGGGTGGGAACGCGCCAGTCGATGGGGTGCGCCCGCACATAGCAGAGATACGCCCACGAAAGCGTTTCGCCGAAGTCCGTGGGGATCTCCCCTTTTTCCGCAAGCTCCCGCTCGGTCACATTCGCCCACTGCATCATGTTGGCGATCAGCTTTTCCATATCCACAACGGGCGAAATGAAGCAGGCCCGATTCACCAATGTTTCATCCAGTGAGGACAGCGAGAAAAACGTGCCGACGCTGTTGGCGATCAGCGTCAGAGAATCGCAGCGCTTCCGCTGCTCAGAGAAGAAGCGCGGAAATTCCTCCCTGGCCTCCCACGGGGTCTGGGACTGATAATCAAAGCCGATTACCTCACCGTCCGGGAACAGGGCCTTGTAATGCTCGGCTTCCGCCGCCGAGCCGCCCTTTCCGTGGACATATACGACTATATTCTTCATAGATAAGCTCCTTTCAGGTATCACACACCGCCATTGACGATTCTGGCATAGGTCTCCTCCGGGATCATGGGCGAGCCGATTTCGGAGAGCAGCGCCGCGTCGATCACGCCGGTCTCCGCGTATTGCCGCCCGGCCTTCTTCACCAGCTCCAGCCGGGGACCGGTCACAACGGCGGCCTCAGGTGCGTTGAACATAGGACTTTCCGGTACGGTCAGGATGGTGTGGTCATTGGGAAACATCAGCTCAAACTGCCGGACAGCCGGTTCAAAATTACGGCGGCTGTTGGGAAATCCGCAGCCGCAGATCATCAGATACCGCAGGTGCGAATAGTCACACTGCCCCACATGGACATAGCGCCCGTTCACCTCCGCCATCGTCATAGCGCTGAGCGGCAGCATCCGGTCAATGAGGTTTTTCAGCGCTGCAGGCATCCCATAGCTGTGGAGCGGAAAGCTGAACAGCAGCACCTCACTGGACAGTATCTGCTCCAGAAGTTCCCCCATATCGTCGTCGATGACGCAGCGCCCGCCGTTCCGCTTGCAGGCAAAGCAGCCGCGGCAGAATCCGATATGCCGGTCGATCACGTCAACGGTATGTACCTCCTGCGGCCCCGCTTCCTTCATACCCTCCAGAAACGCGCGCGTAATATGCATCGTGTCGCTCTTCTCTTTTTTGGGACTTCCGTTCAACATCAGGATCTTCATTGGGGCTCGCCTCTGTTTCATTTTAATGTGAATCGCTTGTTATGCATCGCATGATACATATTGTGTATTATAGTCAGATGACCTCCATTTGTCAATAGGGCCGCAGATAGAAAAGCACCGGAGAGAAAGAGCGAGCTTCCTCTCCGGCGCCTGCAGGCTTTTCCGCTTACTTCAGAACCGCGTCCAGATCACGGGTGACAGTGCCGTCCAGAATAAAGCAGGGAATGCCAATGCCGCCGTTCTCCCGAATGTCAGCGTAGGCAGGGCTTTCCTGCCGCAAAGACAGATAGACCTTCAGGTCGGCCAGACTGGCAGACAGGTTCTTGAAGTCGATCTCCGCCTTCGCCTCGCTGAGGCGATTCAGCGCATACAGGGTATCCGGGCACAGATGGCTGCCGATCACAGTAACTTTCATCGTAACGCTCCTTTTCTAACAATGTATGGGAATGACCACATAGTACCCCTAATCGGTGTCGCTGTCAACTGTGCCGCCGGTCTCTTTTTGGCGCGCAAGCTGTCCTTTTGAAAAAGTTTTACTTAAATTTTACCCTGTATGGATAGACAGCGCGGCCGCCGTCGGATATACTGCTGTAAAATTTGCGTTGCATCCGCCCTGCGCGGAGCGACAGCAGGAGGTCTGACAAATGAAAAACAGCTTTTCCCGCCTGACGGCGTTGGGTATGCTGACCGCACTTGTGGTGGTCCTGCAAACGGCAGCTACCTTCATCCGCTTCGGCAGCTTTCCCATCACGCTGACGCTGATCCCCATTGTGGTGGCCGGTGCGCTGTATGGCGTCGGCTGCGGTGCGCTGATAGGCACCGTGTTTGGACTGGTGGTTCTGGTGATGGTGCTGACCGGAGCGGACTCTTCCGGCCAGATGATGCTGGCGCTGCACCCGCTGATCACCTCCGCCGCCTGTGTGGTAAAGGGCACACTGTGCGGTGCGGCTTCCGCTGCCGTATACCGGCTGTTGACCCACCGCAGCGGAAAAGCGGCGGTCATCGCGGCAGCCGCCGTATGTCCGCTGGTGAACACCGGCGTGCTGTATCTGGTGCTGGTGCTGTTTTTCGATACCTCGTGGGCCGCGGTGCTGTCCGCGTTCATGAGCGTCAACTTCCTGCTGGAGCTGGCGGTCAATGTCGCGCTGGCGCCCGCCGTACTGCGGATCGTGACAATGCGGAGGCGGACGGCATGATCCTGGCAGTAGACGCTGGCAACAGCAATATCGTACTGGGCTGCATGGCGGGGCTTGAGGTGCGGCACACCGTACGGCTGGTCACCGACCGCGCCATGGATGCCGCCGGATATACCGCCGTCATCGAAACCGTGCTGACGCAGAGCGGCTATCTCGCCCAGAGCTTTGACGGCGCGATCCTCTCCAGCGTTGTGGCAGCTGTCACGGAGCCGCTGCGGCAGGCGCTCTTCGCTCTCATCACCGGCCCAGTGCTGGTGGTGGGCGAGACGGCCAGAACCGCCATTTCCATCCACATCGACCAACCGGAGACGCTGGGCGCTGACCTGATCGCCGCCGCAGAGGGTGCGCTTGCCCAATACACGCCGCCGCTGGTGCTGATCGATATGGGCACCGCCACCACCTTTTCCGTGTTGGATCAAAGCGGTGCTTTCTTGGGCGGCGCTATCGCACCCGGCGTGCGGTTGAGCGCGGAGGCCCTGACACAGCGCACGGGCCTGCCCATAGTGGATATGCTTCCGCCGCAAAGCCCGCTGGGACGCGGCACAGAGGATTGCCTGCGCAGCGGCGTCGTGCTGGGCGCCGCCGCCATGGTGGGCGGCATGCTGGATCGGCTGGAGGACGCGCTGGGCATGCCGGTAACAGCGGTGGCCACCGGCGGGCTGGCGGGATGCGTGACGCCCTACTGCCGACGCCATGTCATCCTTGACGACGCCTTACTGCTGCGGGGCCTGGCCGTCATGTACAGCAGAAGCGCATCGTGAACCACAAAAACGATAGAAGCAAGGGCCCGGTATGCGGCAGCATACCGGGCCCTTGGTCTCTCAGGGATGCTCGCGGATCTGAACGACGGCCCATTCCCCGCCGCTGTTCCTTTCCACTCTCCAAAGTGCCGGAACCTTCCAGCTGCCGTGGGCGGTACTGCCATCGTGACAGAAGGTCTCCGACGAGTAATAGACCCAGATCCAGCCTTCGTCCTTCCCAAGATGGGCAGACCACAGCTCCAGCGAATGTTCATTGAACGCCGTATCTCCATAGCTGTCGGCAGCGGTCGCATAGCGGGCCAGCAGGCCATATTTCTCCTCGTTTTCGGCCCTTGTGTGCTGCACATCGTTGAACGCCTGATCCGCCAGACGCAGAACCGCCTGCGCTTCCCGGCGATCAGCGGCAGAGCCGATATAAAGCGCCTTTGCGATTTCGCCGCTGCTGTAATAATTCCCCAACGTCATAGGCCCGATATCCAGCAGACGGTAGACAGGGAAAAAGTGGAGCAACACGCAAGCGACGATAAAGATCGCGGCGATCACCGCGGCGGCACGGTACACCTTTTTGCGAAACTTCTTCCGTGCGGCTTTCATGGCCTTTACCACTTCCGCCTCGAACCTGTCCTGCATTTCACCGCTGCTTTCTTCAACCTTCGTCCCTGCCTTCAGGGCTTCAAGCTCCACAGCACATTCGGGGCAATGCGCAAGATGCTCCCTGACAAATTCGCCCGTTTCTTCACGAACCATGTCTTCAAGGTATAGGGGCAGAATATCACGAACAACACTGCACTCATTTTTCATGCTCGTTTTCCTCCAATCTGCGTTGTATCATTTTTCTGGCCCGATGGTAGGTAACGCAGGCCCAGTTGTCGGTTTTTCCATAGAGCTCAGCGATCTCCTTGAACGACAGCTCCCCCAACACGCGCCACATAAAGACGCCCTTGTATGGCTCGGACATACCGTGCAGCGCTTTCCGTATCCGGTGGGCATCCTCCTCTTCACTGAGCCGCGTATCAATAGGAGTATCCGCAGCGGCAAGGCCCTGCAATGTCAGTTCATCAATACCGGAAACGCTTCTGTGCTTCTTCACATATGTGTAATAGGTATTTTTTGCGATCTGGCAAAGCCAGACCCGCATGTCACAGTCACCGCGAAAGCTGTCTATGGAATGGATGGCTTTGAAAAAGGTCTCGCTTGCGATCTCCTCGGCAATGTGTGCATTGCCGGAAAGCTGCCATATGTAATGATAGACCGACTTGAAATAGGTTCTGTATACCTGCTCAAATTCCATTCCGCCGCCACCTCCCTTCGCCAGTAAGACTCCGCAAAGGAAGAAATCTTACAGAGGAATTGAAAAATTTTGTAAAACAGGCAGGCAGCGGTATGCGCCGCTGTCTGCCTGTGCAAAGGTCAGGTCGAAAATCTGACTATAAAATTCGCCGGTTCCGTTTTTATTTCGCCGCACGCGCCAGCGCCGGGATATCGCCCACGCCGTCCAGCACGATGCTGGGCCGGTAGGCATAGGCTTTCAGCGTCTCGCGGGTAGAAACGCCGGACAGCACCAGCACCGTGGACATCCCGCTCTCCATGCCGGAGATCACGTCGGTGTCCATGCGGTCGCCCACCATCACCGCCTCGGCGGAGTGGCAATGCAGCATCCGCAATCCGGTGCGCATCATCAGCGGATTGGGCTTGCCGCAGAAATACGCCTGCTTGCCGGTGGCCATCTCGATGGGTGAGATCAGGGCGCGGCAGGCCGGGGCAATACCATTTTCGATGGGGCCGGAAACGTCGGAATTAGCGCCGATCAGCTTCGCGCCCGCCATCACCAGATTGGTGGCCTTGGTCAGGGTATCCAGCGAGTAGGATCGGCCCTCGCCCACCACCACATAGTCGGGGTTCACGTCGTTCATGGTGATGCCCGCGTCATACAGGGCGTTCAGCAGTCCCGCCTCTCCGATGGCGAACACAGAGCAGCCGGGAGCCTGTTCCTTCAAAAAGGCCGCCGTGGCCAGCGCACTGGTGTAGAAGTGCTCCTCCGACACATCCAGCCCCATACGAGCCAGCTTCTGGTTCAGCTCACGGGGCGTATAGCCGCTGTTGTTGGTGAGGAAAAGGTATTCCTTATCCTCGTCATGAAGCCACTGGATAAACTCCGCCACGCCGGGCAGGATCCGGTTGCCGTGATAGATGACGCCGTCCATATCACAGATAAAGCCTTTTTTCGCGTTAAAATCCAAAGAAGCAAATGGTTCCATAGGTATGATCCTGCCCTTCATTATTGATAAGATTACTATACCACGCCGCGTAGTAGTAAGTCTATCAAAAAACAGTAAAATTTTCAAAGAATCCCGCCCAGTCATTTGAGCGAAGCGGAATTACACATAGAAAGAACACCACTCTTTCGAGTGGTGTTCCTTCTATGTTGGCGCTACCTATCTTCCCGGGCCGTCTCCAGCCAAGTATTGTGGGCAGAAGCGAGCTTAACTTCCGTGTTCGGGATGGGAA
>CAVHYW010000017.1:0-43349 GCA_963640475.1 bacterium
GCCGCGCCGTGGCCGATCTCCTCGTCCGGCGTGAAGCAGACGCAGACCGTGCCGTGGGGCATATCGCCGGTAAGAACTCGCTGGCACATGGTCATGATCTCCGCGACGCCCGCCTTGTCGTCCGCGCCCAGCACCGTCGTGCCGTCGGTGGTGAGCAGGGTCTTGCCCTTCAGGGTGGTCAGATGGGGAAAGCTTTCCGGTGTGAGCTTCAGGCCGCTGCTTCCCAGTGTAATGCTGCCGCCGTCGTAATTCTCGATGACCTGCGGCTTTGCCGCGCCGTGGCAGGCATCCGTGCTGGTGTCCAGATGTGCGATGAATCCCACACGGCAGCGGGCCTCATACCCGGCGGTGGCGGGGATCCTGCCATAGACGTAGGCGTGTTCGTCCACATATACGTCCGACACGCCCAATTCACGAAGCTCCTCCGCCAGCTTCTTCGCCAGCACCAGCTGTCCGGCCGACGACGGCGTCACCGCAGCGTTTTCGTCGCTGCCTGTATCGACGGCCGCGTACCGCAGCAGCCGCTCATAAGCTCTTGTCATGGTCTTTTCCTCCTTGTTTGTATTCGCAGGGCCTGATACGCGCCCGCTAAAAGTGTATTTGGTACTTAAATTATACTGTGCCGCCCGCGCTTTTGCAAGGGGAAGCCGCCGGCAGTTATCGCAAATCAAAAGCCAACAACCGGATTTGCGTTTTGATGCGCAGTGCGGTATAATAAGCCAGCGAATACAAAAGGCTGCCGATGCAGGCAGAATGAAGGAGCCGGACGGGATGGAACGTGTGATCTTATGGATATTGGCGGGCGGCGCGGCGCTGGGCGGATTGGATCTGCTGCTGGGCAACCGCTTCAAGCTGGGTGAACGATTCGAGGAGGGTTTTCAGCTTCTCGGCCCCACGGCTCTATCCATGGCAGGTATTCTGTGTCTGGCCCCGCTGCTCTCCGGTGCGCTGGAAGGCACTGTGGCGCCGCTGTGGCTTCGGCTGGGGCTGGACCCGGCCATGCTGGGCGGTATCCTGGCCATCGACATGGGCGGCTATCAGATGGCGGCGGCACTGGCGGCGGATGCCGCCGTGGGGCGCTATGCCGGAATACTGGCAGCGGCGACGCTGGGCTGCACCGTGTCCTTTACCATCCCGCTGGGCATCGGCATGGTGAAAGGCGAGGAGGCCACCGACTTTTTCCGAGGCCTGCTGATCGGACTGGGGGTGCTTCCGGCGGCGCTGATGGTTGGCGGTCTATGCAGCGGCATGGCGTTTCTGCCGCTGCTGCTCCAGACGCTGCCGGTACTGCTGCTGGCCATCCTGCTGATGGCGGGACTGCGGTTCCTGCCGCGGCAGACGCTGGTGGGCTTTTTCTGGTTTGCCCGGATCATCCGGTGGCTGAGCATCATCGGGCTGGTGCTGGGCGCAGTGCAATACATCTCCGGTACGGTGCTGCTGCCGGGACTGGCTCCCATCGAGGACGCCATGAAGGTGGTATCCGGCATCGGCGTGGTTCTGCTGGGCAGCCTTCCGGCGGCGGAGCTGCTGCGGCGGGCGCTGCGGCGTCCCTTACAGGCGCTGGGCCGGAGGGTCGGGCTGGCGGACAGCAGTCTGACCGGACTTCTGATCGGCTTTGTCAGCGTCACACCGGCGCTGGCCATGCTGAAGGATATGGACCCACGGGGACGGGCCATGAACGCCGCGTTTCTGGTGTGCGGCGCATCCACGCTGGCGTCCCATCTGGGCTTTACGCTGAACACGGAGCCCACTATGCTGACGCCCCTGCTGCTGACCAAGACGCTGGGCGGTCTGCTGGCGGCGGCGTTGGCGCTGCTGCTGACGAAACCGAAAAACGCATAACGAAATATACAGAAAGCGGCACATCCCGTGGGATGTGCCGCTTTCTGTATATTTACATTTCCAACAGATTTTGCAGGGCGTTTCGATAGATACGGCGCAGCCGCTCCATGTTGGCCAGCGTGATATACTCGTTGCCCTCATGCTCACGGCACTCCTCGCCGGGGAAGTTGGGGCCGAAGGCAATGATGTTGTCCATGGCGCGGGCATAGGTGCCGCCGCCGATGGCCAGGGGCTGGGACATGTCGCCGGTCTCCTGACGGTAAGCGTCCAGCAGACGGGTCATGACCGGGCCGTTCTTATCCAGATACACCGGGCGCAGCGGGCTGGCGGGCAGCATGGTGAAGCCGTAGGTCTCCGCTGCGGTGCGCAGGGTGTCCAGCACCGTCTGGCCGTCGATGGTCTCCGGATGTCGGATGTCCACCGTCAGGCGGAGCTCTCCGTTCTCCACCCGCAGCATACCCACGTTCAGGGACAGAGGGCCGCTGTCGGGGGATCCCATGTTCAGGCCCAGACGCTTGCCGTACACATCGCCGCCGAACAGGGCCGTATAGGCGTCGGCAAATTTGCCGCCCTCGGTTCGGGACAGGTGGGTCAGCACCTTGTCGATGGCGTTCTCCCCGTTCCACGGAGCGCTGCCGTGGGCGGGCTTGCCCTCGGCGCTGTGGGTGCCGGAGACGGTCTCCACCACGCACTCATCCGGCACGATGTTGGGGGCGCTGCCACCGTGGGCGCTGAGGATGCCGCTGCCCGCCGGGGGCATGGTCAGGGTCACCACGATGATGCCCTTCTCGCAGTAGATGGCGGGAAAATCGCCGTCGGGGGTAATGCCGCAGGTGACCGGCTCCTCGTTGGCCACATAGGCCTCCATGTCGTACCAGTCGCCGTTTTCCTCCGTCTGGCCGAAGATCAGCCGGATGCGGCGGGGCATCTCTTTACCGGCGGCAGCGTAGGCGTCCGCCAGATCCTTGACGGCGTAGATACTGATAATGGCCGGGCCTTTATCGTCCAGCGTGCCGCGGCCATAGAGGCGACCGTCCGCCACCGTTCCGGCGTAGGGAGGATAGTCCCAGCCCTTACTGGCAGGCACCACGTCCAGATGGCTCAGGACGCCGATGATCTCGTCACCCTGCCCCACCTCGGCATAGCCGTATCTCCCGCCGGCGTTCTTCACGCGGAAGCCCAGCTTTTCGCACAGCGCCAGCGTATACTCCAGCGCTTTGGCCGGGCCGGGGCCGTAGGGATAGCCGTCCTTGCCGTGATCGGCCACGGATTCGATGGCCAGCAGGCCCTTCAATGCTTCGATCATACGCTTACTCCATACAGTCCGGTGTACTTTTTCGTCAGATAGTCCACATAGTAGTGGGGCGCGAAGGGTTCGCCGGTGGCGCGGCGCAGCAGCTCGTCCGCCGTCAGCAGCATGCCGTGGCGGTAGATCTTCTCCGTCAGCCACTGCTTTACCGGAGACAGGTCGCCCCGGGCGATGCAGGCGTTCACGTCCAGCTCCCGCTCCAGCGCCGCCATGAACTGGGCGGAATAGGCGGTGCCCAGCGCGTAGCTGGGGAAGTAGCCGAAGGTGCCGTCGGCCCAGTGCATATCCTGAAGAACGCCGTGGGCGTCGTCGGGCACGTCAACGCCCAGATACTTCTTGTACAGCTCGTTCCACGCGACGGGCAGGTCATCCACCGTCAGCTCATTGCGGAACAGCGCCTTTTCCAGCTCGTAGCGCACCAGCACATGGAAGGGGTAGGTCAGCTCGTCGGCGTCGGTACGGATCAGGCTGGGACGGGCCACATTGACGGCCCGGTAGAACATTTCCGGTGTGACGGATGCCATCTGCTCCGGGAACAGGCGGCACACCTCCGGGAAGATCAGGTCGCAGAAGGCGCGGCTGCGGGCGATATAGTTCTCCCACAGGCGGGACTGGCTCTCGTGAATGGCGGTGGTAGCGCCGTGGCCCATGCAGGAGTGCAGCAGCTCCGGCGCGACGCTCAGCTCATACATGGCGTGGCCGCTTTCGTGGACGACGGAGAACAGGTTGCTCAGCAGATCGTCCTCGAAATACTTGGTGGTTATGCGGACATCGTCACGGGAGAACTCCACCGTGAAGGGATGCTCCGACTCCCGCAGGACACAATGGGACTTGTCAATGCCCATCACATCCATCAGATAGCCGGACAGCTCCTTCTGCTGCGGAATGGGGAAGGTGTTGTTCAGGAAGCCCATCTCCGGCTGAACGCCCTTTTGAATGATGGCGTGGAGCACCGGCGTCAGCTTCTCCCCCATCAGGTCAAAGAAGGGATCCAGCATCGCCTGGGTGCAGCCCTTCTCGAACTCGTTCAGCAGGGTGTCGTAGACATCCGCGCCGGGGCGGATATAGTTGGCGTACTGGCGGCGGATCTCCACCATGTTGGCCAGATACGGCTTGAAGATGGAGAAATCGCTCTGCGCCTTGGCCAACTGCCAGTAGTGGCGGCCGGCGTTGGCGGCCTTCTCTGCCGCCATAACGGCCTCCTTGGGGACTTTTTCCTGCTTTTCCCGCTGCTCCCGCAGCTCCTCCACCTCGCGGCGGGTCTGGAAGTCCAGTTCATCCCGGCGCGCATACAGATCGGAGAGCAGCTGTCCGATGCGGGGATCCACGCTCATGCTGTGGATCTCACCGGCGATCAGCTCCATGGTGTCGCCGGTGGCGTCGGAGCCGCCACCAGGCATGGAGGTATTGGCATCATACGTCAGCAGGTTGGCTACGTGGGCATAGGCGTGGAGCCTCTTCTGATAATCACGCAGCTCCTGTACTTGCTTTTCCAGTTCCATGATCGTCCTTTCGTTATTACAGCGTCTTGGCCTTCAGGCAGGCCACGAAATGTCCGGGCTCCACTTCCTCGAAGGGGATATCACCCTGCGTACACTCCTCCGTGGCGAAGGGGCAGCGGGCGGCGAAGCGGCAGCCGGGCTTGGGGTTGATGGGGTTGGTGACCTCGCCCCGGATCAGCTGGGGCTTTTTGCTGCGCATGGAGATGCTGGGCACGGGGATGGCCGACAGCAGCGCCTTGGTGTAGGGGTGCAGCGGATCAACGAACAAATGCTTGGACTCGCAGTACTCCACGCACTTGCCCAGATACATGACGGCGATCTGGTTGGAGATATGGCGCACCACCGACAGGTCGTGGGTGATGAACATATAGGTCAGGTTTCGCTCCTCCTGCAGGTCCATCAGCAGGTTCAGGATCTGGGCCTGAATGGACACGTCCAGCGCGGAGACCGGCTCGTCGCAGACGATGAACCGGGGGTTCAGGGACAGGGCGCGGGCCACGCCGATACGCTGGCGGCGGCCGCCGTCCAGTTCGTGGGGATAAGCGCCGGACAGGCGCTCCGCCAGGCCGACGGTGTCCATCAGCTCGGCCACCTTTTCGTACACCTCGCTGCTGGTCTTATAGACGCCCGCCACGATCAGCGGCTCGGCGATCAGCTCCTGCACGCTCATGCGGGGGTTCAGGCTGGCGTAGGGATCCTGAAAGATCATCTGCATGTCGCGGCGGATCTTGGCCAGCTTCTTGGCCTTGTAATGGGTGATGTCCTCGCCGTCGTAGATGATGCGGCCGCTGGTCGGCTCGTGGAGCTTCAGCACCGTGCGGCCCAGCGTGGACTTGCCGCAGCCGGACTCGCCCACCACGCCCAGCGTCTCGCCCTCGTTGATCTTCAGGGAGATGCCGTCCACAGCGTGAAGGGTGGCGTTCTTGTTGATCTGGAAGTATTTGCACAGGTTGTCCATTTCGATCAGGGGATGCTTCTGGTTCATGGTCAGACCTCCTCCTTTTCATCAAACAGGAAGCACTTGATGTGCAGGCCATCCACATCGCAGGTCTCGGGATGGCACTGGCGGCAGCGCTCCGTGGCATGGGGACAGCGGGGAGAGAAATAGCAGCCCTGGGGCAGATCGGTGGGATCGGGCATCATGCCGTCGATGGGGTGCAGACGTCTTTCGTCGGCCTCCAGATTGGGGATGGAGTTGAACAGGCCCACCGTGTAGGGGTGGTGCTTGTCGCCGGTGAACACCTGCTCCACCGTGCCGTACTCGATGATCTCGCCGGCGTACATGACGGCCACCTTGTCGCAGGTCTGGGCCACGATGCCCAGATCGTGGGTGATCATGATCATGGAGGTATCCAGCTTCTCCTGCAGCTCCATCATCATGGCCAGCACCTGAGCCTGAATGGTCACATCCAGCGCCGTGGTGGGCTCGTCGGCGATCAGCAGCATGGGGTTGCAGGCCAGCGCGATGGCGATGACCACGCGCTGCTTCATGCCGCCGGAGAACTGATGGGGATAGTCCTTCTTGCGGCTGGGCATGATGCCCACCATCTCAAGGACCTCCTCCACGCGGGCCTCCAGCTCGGCGCGGGTGTGGCCCTCGTTGTGCATCTGGAGGGCCTCCAAAATCTGGTCGCCCACCGTCAGCACCGGGTTCAGCGCCGTCATGGGATCCTGGAAGATCATGGAGATCTTCTCGCCGCGGATGCCCAGCATCTGCTTATTATTCAAATAGGTAGGGGCAGGCAGCTCCACGGCGGGCGCTTCCGCGCTCTCGCCTTCCGGCGTTCCCTCCGGAGCCTCCGGCGTGTGGGCGGCGATGTAGTCCTCCTCGGAGATGGCGGTGCCGTCTTTGTCGCGGATGGCAAGGATATCCTCGCCGTCAAACCAGATGGAGCCGCGGTTGGTGCGGGTGGTGCGCTCCGGCAGCAGGCCCAGAATGGACAGGGCCGTGGTGGTCTTGCCCGCGCCGGTCTCGCCTACCAGACCCAGCGTCTCGCCCTTGTCCAGCGTCAGGGAAATGCCGTTGACGGCATGTACCGTTTCCAGATCGGTCCGGTAGTCGATCTGCAGGTCTTTGATCTTCAATAAAGCTTCACTCATGATTCGTCCCTCCCTTAATCCTTCAGCTTGGGATCCAGTGCGTCGCGCAGGCCGTCACCGGCTAGATTGAAGCTCAGCGCCGCGATGACGATGAACAGGCCGGGGATGTACAGCAGATGGGGTGCGGAGAACATATAGGTCTCGGCGTCGGACAGCAGCGCGCCCCATTCGGGAGCGGGCGGCTGCACGCCCATGCCCAGAAAGCTCAGGCCGGAGGCGGACAGGATCATGGTGGCCACGTTCATGGTGGCGGTGACGATGATGGGGCCCAGCGCGTTGGGGATGACGTATTTCAGGATGATGCGCATGTCGCTGGTGCCGTAGGAGCGGGCGGCCTCGATATAGTCCTCCTCCACCACACCCAGCACCACCGAGCGCACCATGCGGATGATGCCGGGGACGCAGGACACGGTAATGGCAATCAGCAGGTTGCGGAGGTTGGCGCCCAGCGCCGCCACAACGGCAAGGCTCAGCAGGATGGGCGGCACGGTCATGATGACATCGGTGATGCGCATGATAACGTTGTCCACCCAGCCACCGTAGTAGGCGGCCACGGCGCCCAGCAGGCCGCCGATGACCATGGACACGATGGTGGTGATGATGCCGATGGCCAGCGAGTAGCGGGAGCCGTGGATGATGCGGGCGAACAGGTCGCGGCCCGCTTCATCGGTGCCGAACCAGTGGGCCGCGCTGGGGCTCTGCAGACGGTTGGGGATATCCTGCGCGATGGCGTTTTCATAGGGAACGATCACATCGGCAAAGATGGCGATGCCCACCACGAAGATCAGCAGTACAAGGCCCAGCATGGCGGTCTTGCTCTTGCGGAAGCGGCGCCAGATCTCCTTGGCCTGACTGTTTTTCTTGCTCTTTTTGATCACTTTTTTCTCGTTCATCAGTATGCTCTCCTTTCCGCCGTCAGGACTTATACAGTGCCTTGATGCGCGGGTCGATATAGGCGTAGAGGATATCGACGACGAGCATTACGATACAGAACAGCGCTGCCAGGAACAGTGTGGCCGCCAGCACCACAGGGGTGTCCTTCTGTCGGATGGATTTAACGATCAGCATACCGATGCCCGGCATGCCGAACACCGTCTCGCAGATAACGGCGCCGCCCAGAGATGCGCCGAAGCTCATGCCCATGGAGGTGATCACCGGCAGCAGCGCGTTACGCAGGGCGTGCTTCCAGATGACGACCTTTTCCGGCACGCCCTTGCTGCGGGCGGTGCGGATGTAGTCCTGACGTATCGTTTCCAGCATGGTGGAGCGGGTCAGACGCATATCGCTGGCGGCACTGCCCAGTGCCAGCGTGATGGTGGGCAGGATGTAGCCGGTCCAGCTGTCGATGCCGCTGAAGGGGAGCCAGCCCAGCTTCAGGGCGAAAAGGATCATCAGCATCAGGCCCAGCCAGAAACCGGGCATGGCGGAGAAGAACATGGCCAGCGTGGTCAGCACGTTATCCAGCCATGAATACTGCTTCACGGCGGAGACGATGCCCAGCACCACGCCCAGCCCCACACCCAGAATGGTGGAGGTGATGGCCAGCGTCAGTGTGCAGGGGAAGCGGGACATGATGGACTGGAACACCGGCTCACCGTTACGGTAAGAGGTGCCGAAGTCGAAGTGCAGGACGATGCCCTTCAGGTAATTGAAGAACTGCTCGAAGAACGGCAGATCCGCGCCCAGCTTGTGGTTCAGCGCGGCGATGTCCTCCGGCTTGGCGGTGATGCCAAGGATCAGCTCGGCAGGAGTACCCGGCGTCAGGTACATGATGGCGTACACCAGAAAAATGGCGCCAAGCAGAACCGGTATGGTCAACAGGATCCGCTTGATAACGTATTTGTACATACGATCTCCTCCCTGTTATCTGCGGAGCGTGGCTCCGGGGTGTTAAGGTCATTTTACTTTTGTTTTGCAAAAATGTCAATAATTTTATAAAATCTCTCGAAAAAATATTGCAAAATACCGAAAGATTTGATAATATGTAGTCGAAGAGAAGGAACATCCCTGATTTTTAGTCGATGTTTCCCCTTTTTCGGTCTGTGTAATCGTAATAATGTATATAGGAGGATGAAGCATGAGCGAAATGAAATGGCCCTATCCTGCCAAGGTGAGCCAAGTCAACCGCATGGAGGCGGATGTGATCGTGCTGGGCGGCGGCATCGCCGGATGCATGGCCGCCATCAACGCCGCCAAGCGCGGCCAGAGCGTGATCCTGGTGGAAAAAGGTGCCACCAAGCGTTCCGGCGCGGGCGGCAGCGGCTGCGACCACTGGGAAAGCGCCGCCACCAATCCCTGTTCCGGTGTCTCTCCGGAGGATCTGGTGCAGGCCATGCTGGATGACAACGACGGCTACAACAACGGTATCTCTCATTATATAGAATGCCGCGAGGGCTGGGATCACCTGCAGGAGATCGAGAAGATGGGCGGCAAGATCCGGGATACCGAGGACGAGTTCAAGGGCGCGGACTTCCGGGACGAGAAGACCAAGCTGATGTTCGCCTATGACTATAAGAACAAGTTCACCATCCGTATCTGGGGCACCACCTTCAAGCCCGCTATGGAGAAGGAGTGCCGCCGTCTGGGCGTGAAGATCGTGGATCGCGTCATGGTCACCTCCCTGCTGACCGAGGGCGGCAAGAACGGCGCCAAGTGCGTGGGCGCTACCGGCGTTCACACCCGCACCGGCGAGTTCTATGTATTCTCCTGCAAGGCGGCCATCATCACCATGAGCCGTCCCGCCCGCGTGTGGCTGTTCTCCGCCGCCTATCCCGGCCTGTGCGAGTTCCGCCCCATGTGCACCATCGGCGACGGCCACGCCATGGGCTGGCGTGCCGGCGCGGAGTTCAACATGATGGAAAAGTCCGTCCGGGCCGAGTTCTCCTCCGCCGGACGCTCCTTCCCGCCCTATTCCGCGGGCAACAACCACAACACCTGGTATCCCGCCTCCCTCATCGACGCCGAGGGTAAGGAGATCCCCTACGCCGACCGCGACGGCAACATCCTGACTAATGTGGCCCAGCGTTTCCAGCCTGCCAAGGGTCAGCACTACTTCCTGAAGGGCGGCAACATCGAGCAGGCCAAGTACGCCTACGATGGCCCGGAGACCCTGCCCTACGACAAGCTGAAGGAGATGGGCTACAAGCTGCCCTTCTACGCTGATCTGTCCAACATGCCGGAGCTGGAGCGGAAGGTCATTTGGGGTATGATGGTTGGCCAGGAGGGCAAGACCAATGTGCCCGTATATAAGAACTTCACCGAGGCGGGCTTCGATCCCACCAAGGACGTGCTGCAGTGCTACGGCGTAGGCTGGAC
Organism: bacterium; assembly: GCA_963640475.1. Lineage (GTDB taxonomy): Bacteria > Bacillota > Clostridia > Oscillospirales > Oscillospiraceae > Vescimonas. The sequence continues at coordinate 10,069 of CAVHYW010000017.1, forward strand.
CAGCGCCGAGTTCCTGCCCCAGGAGCGCCAGCTGTTCGGTATGCCCGGCGGCTTCATGAACGACTGGGATCTAATGACCAACATCCCCGGCCTGTTCGTGGCGGGCGACTCCCTGTTCTCCTCCAACTGCTTCGGCCATGCCGCCTCCACCGGCGCTTACGCCGGACGCAAGGCCGCGGCCTACGCCGCCAAGCAGGATGGCATCATCGCTCCCTGCGAGACACAGATCGAAAACGAGATGGAGCGCGTTTACGCGCCGCTGGACGGCGACCCCGTCAACGGCGTCAGCTGGAAGGAGCTGAACGAGGCCATCGCCAAGGCCATGCAGAACTACTGCGGCGAGCAGAAGCGGGACGAGCTGCTGCTGTCCGGCGTGGAGCTGCTGGAGCGCTATGAAAAGGAGATCGTGCCCCACACCTATGCCGCCAACCCCCACGAGCTGATGCGTCTGCTGGAGGTGTTCGACATCCTGACGGTGGCCCAGATCATCCTGCAGGCCTGTCTGGCCCGCCACCAGACCTGCCCCAAGCTGGAGTTCTACCGCACCGACGACGACGGCAAGACCATGGCCCCCTTCATCTGCATCCACAATGACGGCGAAAAGGTCGTGGCCCGTGAAGTGCCTCTTGACTACGCCGGTAATATCAAGGAAAATTACGAGAAGCACAATCAGGACTATATGGCAGAAATGGCAAAGGAGGCGCAGGCATGAAAGAGATCAAGGAATTTGGCTTCCGTCAGACGCCGCCTGCCACGCCGCTGCGGTTCGACGCGGAGAAGTGCATCGGCTGCAACCGCTGCATGGAGGCGTGCATGATCGACGTGATGACCCCCGGCGAAAAGGGCAGCCATCCCGTGGTGTCCTATCCCGACGAGTGCTGGTACTGCGGCTGCTGCGTGATGGAGTGCCCCACCGGCGCCATCAGCCTGTACCATCCGCTGATGAACCAGACCCGCTGGGTGGAGAAGGCCAGTCTGCTGAAAAACAGAAAGGAGAACTGAGCGTATGGCAAATTTTGAGCTGCTGAAAGAGCTGACCCAGGCATGGGGCGTGGCAGGCCGGGAAAAGGCCGTGCGGGCCATCGTGCTGCGTGAGCTGGAGGGCCATGTGGACAACGCCTATGTGGACAACATCGGCAACATCATCGCCGTCAAGCACGGCAAGGGCGGCCCCGACAGCAAGAAGATCATGCTCTCCGCCCATATGGACGAGATCGGCCTTCAGGTGAAGAAGATCGAGTCCGACGGCCGCATCAAGGTATGCCATGTAGGCTGGGTCTGGACCTCCGCCCTGTATAACGATCAGGTGGTGTTCCAGAACGGCACCATCGGCGTGGTGGGCTGCGACGGCAAGATCGAGGATGCCAAGAACGACAGCGGCAAGCTGTACATCGACATCGGCTGCACCAGCAAGGAGGACACCGAGAAGTACGTCAAGGTGGGCGATTACGCCGGTTTTGTGGGCCCCTGGTACGAGCTGCAGAACGGCCGCATCAGCGCCAAGACCTTCGACGACCGGGTGGGCTGCTTCATGCTGCTGGAGGCCGTGAAGCGGAACAAGGGCGAGTGCCCCAACGATGTGTATTATGTCTTCTCCGTGCAGGAGGAGGTGGGCTGCCGCGGCGCCGTTACCGCCGCCCATCAGATCCGCCCCGACATCGGCATCAGCGTGGACGTGACCCCCGATCACGCCTATCCCTGCGATCTGGAGGGCTGCAACGCCGTGGGCGAGGGCATCAGCGTCACGCTGGGCGACCCCAGCGCCATGCTGGACGAGGACCTGGTCAACGAGATGCTGGCCTGCTGCGAGGAAAACGGCATCCGCTATCAGCGGGGCGTGATGGATCGCGGCGGCACCGACGCCAGCTCCATGAACCAGTCCGGCGACGGCGTCCGGGTGGCCGGTATCGCCGTGGTGGATCGCTATCCCCACAGCAAGTGCTCCGTCATTGCCAAGGATGACGTGACCGCCGGTATCGACCTGCTGGACAAGTACACCCACCGCGTATTCAAATTCTGAGCGAGTATTTCGTATCTCCACGCCGGAATGGCGTCAAAATAAAAAATGAAAAGGAGACACCCTATGAAAAAGTTTCTTGCACTGGTGCTGGCTCTGGCCATGGCACTGAGTCTGGTCGCCTGCGGCGGCGGCAACGGCGGCAATAACGCCTCTGCCGGTGACGGCACCAGCCTGACCATCGCAGTCGATCAGGACTACGAGACCCTGCATCCCGTGAACACCAGCCTGAACGTTGAGACCAACCTGATCAACCAGATCTACGACGTCCTGGCTATCGACAACCCCGACGATCCCACCGGCGACATGATCCCCCGCATCGCCGAGCGCTGGGAAGTCAGCGAGGACGGCCTGTGCTACACCTTCCATCTGCGCAAGGGCGTCAAGTTCCATGACGGCTCTGAGCTGACCGCCGACGATATCGGCTTCAGCCTGGATCTGTGCGCCGCCTCTGAGTATCAGGGCACCATGGTGGACGGTATGGACCACTGGGAAGTGATGGATCCCTATACCATCAACGTGTATACCACCAACGTGTACGCCCCCTTCCTGCGCAGCGTGGTGGACGTGCCCATCGGCTGCAAGGCCTACTATGAGTCCGTGGACGAGAACACCTTCGCCCAGCAGCCCGTCGGCTGCGGCCCCTATAAGTTCGTCAGCCACAACCAGGGCGATTCCTTCGTGCTGGAGGCCTTTGAGGACTATTACGGCGGCGCTCCCGCCATCAAGAACGTGACCTTCAAGGTCATCGCTGACGCGGCCTCCATGTCCATCGGCCTGCAGGCCGGTCAGATCGACTTTGCCGAGGTGGACGCCTCCGTGCTGTCCACTCTGCAGAGCGCGGCCAATGTGGAGATCACCACCGCCGAGCAGACCGCCTTCTACTTCATCGCCATGAACACCGAGAAGGAGCCTTACAGCAACGTGAAGTTCCGTCAGGCCATCAACTACGCCATCGACCGTGAGGCCCTGGTCACCGCCGTGCTGGAGGGTGAGGGCGAGGTCAACTCCAACCTGCTGACCCCCGACCGCGAGGGTTATTCCGACAGCCAGAAGAAGTACACCTACGATCCCGAGCAGGCCAAGGCCCTGCTGGCCGAGTGCGGCTATGCCGACGGCTACGATCTGGGCACCTTCATCGTGGCCGAGAGCTACAAGCTGCTGGCCCAGGTCATCCAGTCCGATCTGGCCAAGGTGGGCCTGACCTGCAATCTGGAGATCCTGGAGTTCAACGCCTATCTGGATAAGCTGATGGACGGCGACTTCGGCATGACCTGTCTGAACATGGCGCTGCAGGGCGATACCCAGCAGCTGTCCCTGGCGCTGACCAAGGATTACATCGGCATGGCCAACAACGCCCGCTGGTCCGATCCCAAGGTGGAGGAGCTGTTCCAGAAGGCCGTCGCCACCGTGGACGAGGCTGAGCGCGAGGCCGTGTACAACGAGCTGTTCTCCTATGTTCAGGAGCAGGCTGTGTATTGCATCCTGTGCAACCCCACGCTGCTGTTCGCTCACAAGACCGGCCTGGAGACCGGCACCATCGCGCTGGAGGGCGTGTACTATCTGCAGAACTTCCAGTGGAACGCCTGAGCATGATCTGAGTTTTCTCAATTACCCCTCTCATACAGGAAAAGGAGGATGTCCAACGGACATCCTCCTTTTCTGTCTATCAATATGTGATTTTCAGCGGGCGGCCATGAAGGCTTCGATCTCCTCCACGGTGCGGGGGATGGAGGCGGTCAGGTTCTCGCAGCCGTTCTCGGTAACAAGGCAGTTGTCCTCCAGCCGGAAGCCGATGCCCCACGGCTCGTAGTAGACTCCCACGTCCACGCAGAACACCATGCCCGCCTCGGTGGGGCGGCTGTAATCGATCACGTCGTGGACGTCGAAGCCGATATGGTGGGCGCCGTCATGCCACATGATCTTGCGGATATCCTTGAAATCCTCGATGATGCCCAACTCCTTCAGCTGACCGAAGCAGTACTCACGGGCCAGCTGGTCGATGGAGCGCATGGGCATGCCGGGCTTGATGATGGAGAACATATGCTCCGAGGTGTTGTAGATGCACTGGTACAGAGCCTTCTGCCGCTCCGTGAATTTGCCGTTGGCGGGCCAGGTGCGGGACACGTCGTTGCACTCGTAGTCCTGCCACGCACCCACGTCGTTCAGCACCATGTCGCCATCGGCCACGGTGCCGGCATAGTCATAGTAATGGATGCAGAAATTATTCTGGCCGCTGCAAATAATGGACGGGAAGGCCGGGGTCAGCACCCCCCGCTTGGCCAGCGCGTGGTCGAACTCCGCTTTCAGCTCGTACTCCTTCATGCCGGGGTGGCAGGCGGTCATCATGGCTTCGATACCGGCGCGGGTGATGGGCACGGCGCGGCGCATGGCATCGATCTCGCAGGGCTTTTTGATGGTGCGCAGCGTCCGCATACGAGAGCGCAGGTCGCCCAGCCGCAGCCACGGCCACACAGCGGCGGCACGGGCGGCGAACTGCCGGGCCTCGCTGGGCTGCTCGTCCAGAGACTCCCGGTCGAAGTCCAGCCACAGCCGGTCAAGGGTCTGGTCGGCGGCCAGCCGGTCGAAGTCATTCTCAAAGCTCTCCACATACCGGCAGTCGGTGAAGCCATAGCGCTCCGGCACGTCCACCGCGTGGATCCGGCGGCCGAACCACCGCTCCTGCATGGGATCCTCCTGCTGCAAATAAATGGCTTCCTCCACCACGCCGCCGCGCTTGACCGCCAGATAGACGAGGTTCTCCTCCTCCATGCCGGTCAGGTACAGGAAATTGCGGTTGGCAAAGAAGGGATAATAGGCATCGGCGCTCTGCCGGGGCGCGTGTCCGGCAAACACCACCGCAACGCTGTTCTCCGGTAACGTCTCCAGCAGCTGGCGGCGGTTCTCTTCATAAAAGGTTCTGGGTAACATACAGCAGCCCTCCTGTTATCAATATCATGGCGCACCTTGTACAGGTCCCGGCGTTATTATACCATTTCCGTTTCCGGAATGTCCAGTTATCCCCGCCGGATTTTACAATATTTTTTGATAATTTGCAAAACAAAAGCCATGACTTCTGCCGGATTTTCTAAAATCCGCTTGTGTACCGATAAGATATTATGATATTTTATAAAATCTGTTGATTTTTCATAGAATATTTGGTATGATATTCCTGAAAAGAAAAAATGAAAAAGGAAGTATCTACTTATGGCTGGACAAACCCTTTCCGAACAGATCTATGACGAGCTGTACCATGACATTACCGACCAGCGGCTGGTATGCGGCCAGAGGCTGACGCTGAAGGTGCTGAAGGATCGCTTCAATGTCAGCCACACCCCCATCCGCGAGGCGCTGATGCGTCTGGCGGAGAACGGGCTGGTGACCTACTATTCCAACTGCGGCGTTACGGTGACGGAGTTCAGTGAGGCGGATATCCGCCAGCTGTACCAGTTCATCGGCGAGCTGGACTCCATGGCTATTCTCTTCTGCCAGAACAATTTCAATCAGGTGCCCCTGCTGATGGATCTACAGGACGTGGTGGAGAGCGGCAGCAAGGCGCTGGCCGCAGGCGACCGGGCTGCGTGGAAGGAGCAGTCCGAGCAGTTCCATGTGGTGTTCTACCGCCACGCCCAGAACTGCTACCTCAACGAAGCCGCCGCCAAGCTGCGGGCACGGCTGGAGGTGCTGTCCTGCATGTACTACTATCAGGATCAGAACGTGGAGCTGATCCATCAGGGACACGTTGCCATGTATGAGCTGGTGAAGGCCGGTGAATTTCAGAAGGCCGCCGACGAGATGCGCCAGCATTTGCAGAGGGACATGGCCTTCGCCCGGAAGGCTTACGCCTATCAGACCCGCAGTCATTAAGGAGGACGCTATGCTGCATTATGACCGGCTGAACGCCGTCTTGAAGAACATGGAGCTGTGCGGCCTGCGGCAGGTGATCGTCTCCGATCCCGGCGCCATGCAGTACCTGCTGGGGCAGAGCGTGGATGCCATGGAGCGCTGCGGCATCCTGCTGCTGCGGGAGGACGGCCAGCTCCACGCCTTTATGAACCTGCTGTTCTGCTTCTCCCCCGTGGAGGGCGTCACGCTGCACCAGTACCGGGACGGGCAGAACGTATACGAAATGATCGCGGCGCTGCTGCTGCCGGGTGCGGTAGGCATCGACCGCAGCTGGCCCAGCGGCCACACCATCGCGCTGATGGCCCAGCGCAGCGACATCCATCCCGTTCCCGGCTCCGACCCGGTGGATATGGCCATGGCCTGCAAGGACGCGCGGGAGCAGCAGCTCCTGCTGGAGGCCGGTGCGGTCAACGACAGGGCCATCGCCTACGGCGTCCGCCACATTGCCCCGGAGCGCAGCGAGGCGGAGCTGGCTCAGATGATCGACGATTTCTTTATCGCCAGCGGCGGCACGCAGGTGGGACAGTATCAGATCGCCTGCTACGGCCCCAACGCCGCCCAGCCCCACCATATGCCGGACGGCACGCTGCCCCGGCCCGGCGACGCGGTGCTGCTGGATCTGGTATGCCCCATCAACGGCTATTGGTGCGACATGACCCGCACGGTCTTTTACCGGCAGGTCAGCGACCGGCACCGCCACATCTATGAGGTGGTGCGGGAGGCCCAGCAGGCCGGTATCGACTTTGTCCGGCCCGGTGTCCGCATGTGTGACATCGACCACGCGGTGCGCTCCGTTATCGAAGCCGCCGGATTCGGCGACGCCTTCATCACCCGCACGGGCCACGGCATCGGCACCCATGTCCACGAGCCCCCTCAGGTCAGCAGCGACTGCACCGTTATCGCCCAGCCGGGCATGGTGTTCTCCATTGAACCGGGTATCTATCTGCCCGGCGATACCGGCGTGCGGATCGAGGATCTGGTGCTGGTAACGGAGGATGGCTGCCGGGTGCTGACCCACTATCCCAAGGAGCTGCAAGTCGTGGAATAACGGCAATAGGCAATATATAAAGTAAGAGACCGCTTTGCGGTCTCTTACTTATCAGAAGTTTTGCAAAGCAGGAAGGGTCTGCGGACGATGCCGAAGGATCTCCCCTGTGACAGCTAAGAAGAGGAGGGCAAAACATGAAAGAGCTATTGAAAAAATACAGCATCATCACATTGGGCTGTGCGGTGTATGCCGTCGGCTTCTGCTGGTGCTTCGCTCCCGGCCACATGACCATCGGCGGGCTGACCGGCGTGGCGCAGGTCATAAACGTCTTTCTTCCGAAGCTCCCAGTGGGTATCATGACGCTTGTGATGAATGTGCCGCTGTTTATTCTGGGCTGGAAGCTGCTGGGAAAAGACGTGCTGATCAGTTCGCTGTACGCCATGGCGGTAAGCTCCCTGATGATCGACGGTCTTAATGCCGTGTTTACCTTTTCGGCGCTGGAGCCGATACTGGCCGCCGTCTACGGCGGCATCCTCTGCGGTGCGGCCTTCGGCCTGATGCTGCGGCAGGGCGCCACCACCGGCGGCACAGAACTGGCGGCGCGGCTGCTGAAGCTGAAGGTCCAGCAGCTGCCCATCGGCAAGCTGTGTCTGGCCATCGACCTGATCGTCATTCTGGCATACTCGCTGACCTTCCGGCAGCTGACGCAGGCGCTGTACAGCATCGCCGCGCTGTATATCTGCACCACCGTGATGGATAAGGTGGTCTACGGCGGCAATGCGGCCAAGCTGGCCTACATCATCAGCCCGCGCCACGAGGAGATCACCCGCCAGCTGCTGGAGCTGGATCTGGGCGTAACGCTACTGGACGGCACCGGCGCCTACTACCACAAATCGACCGAGGTGATCATGTGTGCCTTCAGCCGGGGCTACATCATTCCGGTGAAGAAGCTGGTGCAGCAGATCGACCCGGACGCCTTCATCATCGTGTGCGACACCCACGAGATCCTGGGCGAGGGCTTCGGCACCTACGATCCCACCGGATTGTAAAGCCCGCGCTGGCGGCGGCATCGGGAGTGGCATAAGGCAGGCAATATAATCACAAAAATAACGAGAGAGGAGCGGATGATGCTATCCGCCCCTCTCCCATTGTTTCGGCTTTTGGGTCAGTGTTTGGGTCAAGCAAAAAATGCAAAAATGCCGGGTCACTATTTCTGGTCAAATATGCAAAAAAAGTTCCCGATTTCGTTAGAAATCAGGAACTTTTTGGTGGAGACTGCTGGACTCGAACCAGTGACCTCCTGCGTGTGAAGAACTGCGTAATGTCCGGCGCAGGCAGTCATGGTCGCCGCGTCCCGCATCGTTACAGGCCGTTTGCCCCACCGCAAAGGCTCAGGCTGTACACAGCAACAACACTTTACAGCCTAAAAAGGCCCGACACATAACACCATCCAATATTTGGTAAATCAAGCTAACACCACGCAGGGAAGATCAAGGAACTTTGTGCTGGGTCCCGCTGTACGCATTGCCATCGCGCAAACCTCTGGCGAAATTCGCCAGAGGTTTATAAATTGATTGTTCAATAAAAGCGGCCAGCGCGGAGACACAATGAGTTAATGGGTATTGCATAATTCTACGGTGATATAAAAATCCGGATGCATTGCGTTGCAAAGTCCCCGACTTTTTCGTAGTAGGCGTCAAGTAGCAGTTTGAAATCACGTCAGCAACTCTTTATACTGCCGCTTGCTAAATTTAAAGCAAATTAACCAAAATACCAGCAGCGATAACCGACATCATGGAAACCGAAACGACACCACCTAAGACAACCCTAGTAACCAATTCTCGCTTTAAATATTCCCGTTCCTCTTCGTTCTCAGCATACAAATCAACCACTTCCATTGCGATCTGATAATTAACCGGATATCCACAGTAACAACAAAAAGAAAAAGCTATAATCATTCCGGGATAGTAGCCGAGCTTTCGACCTATCAGCAAAGAGCCTCCAAGTACGCCGATAGCTCCTAACACAACGACGCCAATGATTGGAAGCAGATTATCCCACAGCTCGGATGCCGATAGCGTTGCCAAGTTTCCCCGAAGAACCACAATCATAACGAACATAAAAATGCCCAGCAAACCGCACTTCTGCAAAGGGTCTCGGGAAATCAGCCCCAGCTGGCGAAAAACAAATCCCATCGCAATACCGACCAGCGCCGCGCCTACAACGCCCTCTGTGATCTTTCCTGTATACTGCGCAATAACGGTTGCAATCGCTCCATAGAACGCAACGATCATCAGGTGAAAATATATATTATCGAACTTTTTTGGCAGTCGGTCAATCAATTTGACTTTCCCGGCTTCTGCGCTAAGCTTCACTTCCTCTTTTTGTACAGAATCAACCGCACCACTCCGATATAACTCCAGCAACCGTTTGCATTCCATTCGGCAGCCTTTACCAATCAGGGGCATGCCAAACCACCCTTGAATTGTCAATACTAAAACAACAAGGGCTGCCAGTGTCGCATTTCCTTGTTCCAGCGCACGCTGAGACATCAGATTTGTCGCTATCGTCCCTCCGACCAGTGACGGATATGATGTCAGGCAGAATTCTTTGCCAAAAAACAGTATGCCTATTGTAAACACAAGCAATGCCATGCCGCCAAGGCCAGCAAGAACGGTCAGCACCAAACGCCATTCACGTCTTAATGTCTGTACATCAAATGTCGTTCCGATATTTACAAGGATCGTAAGATTCAAGAGCGCATAAAGCCCGCCAAGATTTGCTGAAGAAACCACATCCTTAGGCAATATTCCAGTCCAAAAACCAGTAAGCATAACAATCGTTACAAAAAGCGCAGTGCCAACACGAGCCTTGCTTAGCCGATTTACAACTGACCCCAGATAGTATATTCCAATTAGAATAGTAAACGCCCAGGGAAATGCCATACTCTCGCCTCCTCATCTTCCTCTTAGTTAAGGCCAACCGCTGTAATATAAGTTGCCAATAAAACCTCCAGCGCAACTTTCATTCCACGCTCGTCCGGACAATATCTGCTATTGTGGCCAGAAACCGCTGTTTCCGCCCTCTCCGGATCACAAACTCCTACTTTCATAAATGCGCCGGGTTTCCGCAACAAATACTGCGAAAAATCTTCTGCTCCCATGACACCGCGTTTTGGGCAAAGCTCATACCCCATAAGTGCAATTGCTTTCTCCACCAATTGTGTCTCTGCAGGCGCATTTATCACAGCCGGGTAGCCTTTGCTAAAGCTCATATCGCACTTACAGCCATTGATCGCACACAAGCCTTCTGCCGTCACGCGAATCTTTTCAAGAAGATCATCAATCATTTCGTTTTTAAATGTGCGAATATTTCCTCCCATAACCGCCGTTTCCGGAATAACATTGGAAGATTTTGCGGGTCCAGCCAACAAGTATGACACCGTCAGCACGGCCGTATCCTGTGCATCGATTTGCTGGGAAATAATTTGGTTAAGCATGCTGACCAATTCAGCCGCAGTATTGATGGGATTAATTGCTTTATGCGGATAACCGCCATGTCCTCCTCGCCCCGTGAGTTTGATCTCATATGCAGCAGCTGCGGCTGTGCGTGGACCTGATGTAATTGCTACCTGCCCTACCTGCTCCGATGGTGAATTGTGAAAGCCGAAAATCATATCCACATCATCCATCACGCCATCCTCACACAGAAGCAACGCACCCCCGGGAGGGACTTCTTCACCCTGTTGAAAAATGAACTTTACTCGTCCACGAAGCAATTCTTTGTGATGAGCAAGTGCGTCAGCAAGGCAAAGTATCGTCGCGGTGTGCAGATCATGTCCGCAGGCATGCATTACACCAGTTTTCGTCGAACAAAATGGTAAGCCGGTTTCTTCTTGAATTGGAAGAGCGTCCATATCTGCGCGGAATGCGATCGTCGGCCCTTCCGTACCTGAATCCAATATACCTACTACTGAATTTCCTCGGACACTTTCCGATATTGTCATTCCCCATGCAGCTAGTTTCTCTCTTACCCACGCCGCAGTATGCGTTTCTTGAAATGATAGCTCAGGGTTCTGATGCAGATATCGACGATATTCGATCAACTGCGCAGTATAATCATCCGCAATTTTCTTAATAGTGTTTTGCATGTATATCTCCTCTCAGTTTTCATTGGTGCAGGGATACCCGTGACATGATAAGCAAGTCACGGGTATGGTTTTTAAATCTTGAAAAAGCCTAACAGCATACCTGCAATAGTAACACCCAGTACGACCACCGCACAAACCGGCGTGGCGAACTTCGTATGGGCACTCACCTCAATCTCGCTGGCGCCTGTTCCCACATGTGTACTCGGATTCAGCGGAGATGTAGCCGTAGACAGTGCCACAGGATTTACAATCGGCAACAGGACTTGGATTGCGGTCAGGCCTACTGTCCCACCCAGTGTGATCAGCAAGGGATACATCGACATATAAACTTCATACGGCAGATAGCACATCACAAATACAGCAGCCAATCCGAAAACCAGATTGATGTATTTTGCCAAAAATGAAGGTACGATGCTGACCACTGCCCCTGCAATCGCGTCCTTCATGCCCGATCCATTGAATATGCCCAGCAGAACACCTACCGCCATAATCATGAATAGCACATTTACATAAACTTTGGCGGTGTTCTGAATAATGGTCATTTTATCTTTTGCATCAGGATAGTTCACGATTACAGCAATGACGAAAGCCAGCAGGAACGCCAACGCGCCACTCACCTTAAAAACAGTAATTGCAACAATCGTCGACGCGAACAACAAAAGGTTGAACCAGAAGAGCTTGGGCCGCTCCATGGGATCCTCACCCGCAACCTCTACGCGTTGTACGCCAGACAAATTTCCCTGTCCATAGGTGCCATCAGCCAGCATACGTTTCTGCTTACGGCTAAAATAAAAAATCACAAATGGAAGGCTGGCCAGATACAGCATGCAAACGGGAAATACCGCTTTTGACAGAACCATCACATCTTCACCGGTGTATGCCGCCGGATAAGTAACACCGCCCCAAGGGATAAAGTATAGCACCGTGCCAGCGATAATCGTCAGAGTAAACATGATCCGCCGATCCAACTTGTACTGGTCGTAAAGAGGAAGCAGCGTTGGGAAAATAATCAGATAACGAACACTGACATTTCCACTAAGTGTTGCCACAATCGTAACAATACAGGTAATGGCCATCAGTAAACATATATTTTTCTGACTGTCTTTTTCTCCCAATACGCCCATAATTGAAAGCGTAATTTTTTTAAACAATCCCGCCGAGTTCATCGTCTGAATAAACAACATGGCGAAAAATACCAGCATACCAATTGCCTTAAAAAGTGTTGTCATTTGATCAACTGCCATTGTACCGATCTCATTCGGCTTATAGCCCAGCAACAGTCCGGCAGCAACAGGTACAATGATCGCTACATAGCCGAAAGACAGCTTTTTTGTCGCCAAAAGTGCAATCATTACCGCAAACATTAATAGGCCGATAATCAGCGTTAAATTCATCTATTCTCCTCCGTTCATTCACTTGTGTTTTCCCGGGAGCGATGATAAAATAATACTGAAAAACAAAGAAAATGTAAAATATATATTGCGTATCAAGCTATACGCAAAGCGGATAGTCGTTCAACCATTTGCTTAGTTGGGAGGAGTTTCAATTGACACTGCTTCAGTTGACATACTTTTTAGAATTGTGCCAAACCAAGAATTATACGAGGGCAGCAAATAACCTGCACATTTCTCAGCCCTCTATCACTCGAACGATTCAATCGCTGGAAAGTGAATTTCATTGTATTCTGTTTCAACGAACTCCTAGCGGACTCACCTTAACAAATGCCGGAAATTGTCTTTCACAATTAGCTGCACAACTCATTGACAGTGCAAATGAAATTACGAAACAAATGGAAATTTTTCGGGAAGATGTTCCCTCTACGCTTCGCATCGGATTTATTCCAAGCCTTTCCTCTTTTGTTGCTAATTATTTGAAACAAAATTGTACAAACGGTCAGGCTTTTCATTATTCTTTAGTCGAAGACGAAACACTTCGCTTGTTATCCCTTTTGGAATCCGGAGATCTTGATGCTGCATTTCTGTGCCGCCCGGAAAAACTTTCACCCCGGGAATTTTACTTCTTTCCCTTACTAAAAACCGATCTCTGTTTCTGCACAAACCGCTCGAATACTCTTGCATGTCACACTTCCATTACACCCGAAATTATCGGTTCTGAACCCCTTAGCGTGTTCAGCGACGCATATTCTACGACGAAGCTCATACAAGAACGGTTCAAAAATGCCAATATTACTCCCAATATCGTTCAGATATCCAGATCCTGCCACTCAATGAAAGCGGCAATCAAACTTGGACTATATTCCGGATTTTTGTTCCGCGATCTTATTTCTGACACTGAGGATATTATTGCCATACCACTCTCCCCTCCTATTGACACTGAGATTGGTCTTCTAATGAATCCTAGTTCTCGTCACCGGAAAGACATTCTCCGTTTTCAAAGGCAACTTGAATCGAGTAATAACTTTCATCTCTTTGACAACAGATAGTGTCACCCATTGGCTAACATAGGTTTATATACTCTAATATTGCTCTATCAGCGACAGGTTCGGAGCCTGACTTTGGAATTCCAACTAAAGAGCGAGAGGAGCTGCCTGATGGCAGCTCCTCTCTTGACCATAAATCACGATATAGCTCGCTGGAAAACGCTTTTACTCTACCTTGGTATACGTCCGCGCCGTCTCCTCGCCCCGGAGGACACGCAGACAGCCGAAGGCCAGAGACTGCATCTCGTCCTCGCCGGGATAGACGATGACGGGAGCGATGAAGGACACGCGGCGGCGGATCTCCTCGTCGATATAATCGGAGTAGGTAATGCCGCCGGTCAGCAGGATAGCGTCCACCTTACCGCAGACGCCGGGCGCTGTTTTGCCGATGAACTTGGCCACGTTCAGTGCCATGGCGTCATAGATCAGCTTGGCGTGGGCGTCGCCGTTGTGGATGCGCTGCTCCACCTCGCGGCAGTCGGTGGTGCCAAGGTGGGCCAGCAGGCCGCCACGGCTCTTCACCAGCTTCATCATGCTCTTGTCGGACTGGCCCTCCTCGAAGCTGCGGTGGATCACATCGTACATGGGCAGACCGCCGGCACGCTCGGGAGAGAACGGACCCTCCTCGTCGTTGACGCAATCCTCGATCCTGCCGTTATGGTGCAGGTTCACGGTGATGCCGCCGCCCAGATGGGCCACGATAACGGTGATGTCCTTGTAGGCCTTGCCCTGCTCCCGTGCGTAGCGCATGGCGGCGGCGCGGGTATTCAGGTTGTGGCCGATACCCTTGCGGTGCATTTCCGGCAGGCCGGTGATGCGGTTGATATCCGTCAGCTCATCCACGGTGATGCCGTCGTAGATATAGGCGGGGATATTCAGCTCCTTACCCAAAGCGTGGGCGATCATGGGACCCACGTTGGAGGCGTGCTCGTTCTGGGGCTTATACTGGAGCTGCCACACCATGTCCTCGTTGATCTCGTAGGCACCGGCGTGGATGGGCGCCAGCAGACCGCCGCGGGACACGATGGCGTTCAGGTCACGGACGTCGAAGTCGTGGCGCATCAGGCAGTCCAGCACCAGACGGCGGCGGAAGTCATACTGCTCCACCACCCGGTCAAAGGGCGCAAGCTCCTCGGCGGAATGGGTCAGGGATTCGGTGAACAGGGGCGTCTCGCCGTCGAACACGGCGATCTTGGTGGAGGTAGAGCCGGGGTTCAGAACCAGAATTTTCTCCATCTTACGCCTCCTTTTGGGCAGCGGCAGCCGCCAGCACGATGGAGAGATACTTCTCCTCGGCGCTGGAGCCGCGGCTGGTCATGACGATGGGGCACTTCGCACCCACCACCATGCCCGCCAGACGTGCGCCGCAGGTGACGGTCAGCATCTTGCCCATGATGTTTCCAGCGTGAATATTGGGGGCCACCAGCACGTCGCAGTCGCCGCTGACGGGGCTTTCAAAGCCCTTGAAGGTGGCGATTTCCTTGCTCATGGCGCAGTCGTAGGACACGGGGCCCTCCACGATGCAGCCGGTGATCTCGCCCCGCTGGTTCATCTGCTTCAGGGCGTCGGCCTCCACCGTCTCCGGCATCTTGGGATTCACCTTCTCCACACAGGCCAGCACGCCCACCTTGGGGCACTCATAGCCCATGGCGTGGAGAACGCCCACAGTGTTCTCAATGATGGCCTTCTTCTGCTCCAGCGTGGGATAAGTCACCATGCCGCCGTCCACGGGGCACAGCAGCTTGTGATAGCCCGGCACCTCGAAGATGGAGAAGTGGCTCATGACGCCGCCCTTGCCCAGACCGTGCTCCTTGTTGACCACGGCCTTCAGCAGCACGGCGGTATCCAGCTTACCCTTCATCAGCAGGTCGGCCTTGCCCTCACGCACCAGCGCCACCGCCTTGGCGGCGGCTTCCGCCAGATCGGGCACATCGTAGATATCCCCGGCGGGGACAGTCTCGCCCATCTCGACCAGTACGCGGTCGATGACGGCCTTGTCGCCCACCAGCACCGGCTCCACGATACCCTCGGCACGGGCCTTCAGGGCCGCTTCGATGGTATGGGGATCGCCTGCGGCGGCTACGGCCATGCGGGCCTTGGCGGGCTTGCCCTTCACATGGGCGATCATCTCGTCAAAATTGTGAAACTCCATGACGCCTCCTTACCGCTGCTCCGCGCCCAGCTTCAGGCCCAACTCAAAGGCCTGCTTGTTCAGGGGCAGCAGGGCGGGCTTCTTGCCCAGCTTATGCTCAATGGTGTTCCAGATCACGTCGGCGGGCACCACTTGCGTATAGCCCACATACACGCCCAGCATGATGATGTTCAGCACCTTGGCATTGCCCAACTCCAGGGCCAGCTCCGTAACGGGAGCCTTCACCACCTTCACATCGCTGCGGGTGATCTCGTCGGTGACGATGGAGCTGTTGATGTACAGGGTACCGCCCTCCTTCAGCTTATAGAGGAACTTATTCAGGCTGGGACCGTTCATGACGATCAGGTCGTCCATCACGTCGCCCAGGGGCGCGCCGATCTTCTCGTCGGAGATGACCACATAGCAGTTGGCCGTGCCGCCCCGCTGCTCCGCGCCGTAGGAGGGGAAGAAGGTCACGTTCTTGTCGGTGGAGTCACAGGTGGCCTCCGCCAGAAATTTGCCCAGGGTCATGACGCCCTGGCCGCCGAAACCGGCTACCATCAGATTCCGTTCCATCGTTACGCCTCCTCCTTGCTCTTGTCACGGACGACGCCCAAGGGGAACTCGGGCAGCATCTTTTCCTCGATGTAATCCAGGGCCGACAGGGCGTCCAGTCCCCAGTTGGTGGGGCAGCTGGTGACGATCTCCACCATGGAGAAGCCCTTGCCGTCCAGCTGATTCTGGAATGCCTTGCGGATGGCGGCCTTGGTCTTGGCCACGTTGGCAGGGGTGTTGCAGCTGGTGCGCTCCAGATAGTAGGGGGCGGTCAGCTGGTTCATCAGCTCGCACATGTGCATGGGATAACCGTGCTCCTTGGGGTCGCGGCCCTTGGGTGCGGTGGTGGCTTTCATGCCTACCAGGGTCGTCGGGGCCATCTGGCCGCCGGTCATGCCGTAAATGCCGTTGTTGACGAAGATGACGGTGAAGTTCTCGCCCCGGTTGGCGGCACTCAGCGTCTCGGCAAGGCCGATGGAGGCCAGATCGCCGTCGCCCTGATAGGTATACACCAGAGACGAGGGGTTGCTGCGCTTGATGCCGGTGGCCACAGCGCAGGCACGGCCGTGGGGCGCGGTGGTGTTGTCGTAGGCGATGTAGTCCATGTGCAGGCCGCAGCAGCCGATGCCCAGCACGCAGGCGGTGTTCTGCACCTGTCCCATCTCCTCCAGCACCTCGCCGATGAGCTTGATGACGGTGGAGTGCATGCAGCCGGGACAGAAGCCGGAGACCTTATCCTCCTGAATGGTCTTGGTACGGGTATAGATCTTTTCCATGGTTCAACCCTCCATTACTTTCTTCACAGTCTCGAGAACGGCCTCGCGGCTCATGATGTTGCCGCCGGAGCACAGGCAGGTGGTAACGGCGCAGCGCTCCTTCACGGCGGCCTTCACATCGTCGGCAAACTGGGCGGGGATGCTCATCTCCACGCTGACGATGCCCTTGCACTTGGTATAGTCGATCTTGTCATAGGCGGCATAGGGGAAGGGATACACGGTGATGGGACGGATCATACCAGCCTTGACGCCCTGCTCCCGCAGCGCGTCCACCGCGTTGGCGGCGATACGGCCGCAGATGCCGTAGGCAGTCAGGACGATCTCGGCGTCCTCCATGCGGTATTCCTCTACCTGCACGTCCTCCTCCGCCCAGCGGCGGTACATGGCCTCGGCGTCCTCGTTGGCCTGCTGCATGGCCACGGTGGACCAATGGCCCGGCTCGATCCACGCACGGTTGGCGTAGTCCCGCTCATGGCCGATGCAGGCCCACTTCTTCTTGCCGTCCTTGATGGCGGCCACCTCGGCGTCGGACTTCATCTCCGGCAGCTCCACCGGCTCCATCATGGTGCCGATGACGCCGTCGGCCAGCACCAGCACGGGGTTGCGGTCACGGTCGGCGTAGTCGAAGGCCTGATAGGTCAGATCCACTGCCTCCTGCACCGTGGAGGGTGCCAGCACGATCATGCGGAAACCGCCGTTGCCGCTGGCCTTGGTGGCCTGATTATAGTCCTGCTGGGCGGGCTGGATGGCGCCTACGCCGGGGCCGCCCCGCTGCACGTTGCAGTACACCATGGGGATGCGGGCGCTGGCGCAGTAGCTGATGCCCTCGCTCTTCAGGGCGATACCGCAGGAGCTGGAGGAGGTCATGGAGCGGGTACCGGCAGAGGCCGCGCCATACACCATGTTGACGGAGGCCACCTCGCTCTCGCCCTGGACGAACGTGCCGCCCACCTCGGGCATGCGGCGGGCAAAATACTCGGGGATCTCGTTCTGCGGGGTGATGGGATAACCGGCAAAGAACCGGCAGCCTGCCCGCACAGCCGCTTCGGCAATGGCCTCGCAGCCCTTCATGAAAATTCTGGCCATGTTCTTACCTCCTTACTTATACACGTCGATGGCGCCGTCGGGACACATCTTCGCGCAGATGGCGCAGCCGACGCAGTCCTCCGGATGGACCGGCTCCACATACTCATAGCCCTTGGAGTTGACGTTCTTGCCAACTGCCAGCACATGCTTGGGACAGAACTTGATGCAGTAGCCGCAGCTCTTGCAGCGTTCCGCCACGATCTCAACTTTTGCCATTGTCATATCTCCTTTTTATAAATTTCACTTTATAAATTCCATGGATATTCCAGATATCGCTGGATAGGGAACACAGGGACGGGGACGCTTGCCTTTACGGCTTCGCACAGCGACTGCTCCACACAAAGGGCATCCAGCCGCTCCACCATGTCTGTCAGGCGCTGATAGCCCTCTATCACATCGGCGGCGGTGGTCGTCGCGCCCAGATTGGGGTTGCCGATGATGCGGATGCGCTCGGGACGGATGTGGGACACGCCCAGCACCTCCGACAGTACCAGCCCCGCCCGTTCGCCCGTGGTCGTCCACGGGCGGAAGGGATTCAGGATATAGAGCACCTGCGTGTCCTCCCGGTTCAGCAGGGGTGCGTAGCCGCCGATGGCCCGTGCGCCGATGTAATCGCCACCCACGTCCAGCACGGTATAGCTGTCCGCGTCCTTCAGGGAGCGCATCACGCCGCCGCCCACGGTAGGCGCGTCGGCAAACTGTTCCTCGAAGTGGAAGCGGATGCCCATATCCGCCAGCCTATCCGCCTGCTCGCGGGTGCGGAACAGGGGCTTGGTCATGTCCAGATCGAATAAGTCCACCGGCTTTCCCGTGTCCAGCAGGCGGCGGGCCAGATTGATGGCCAGCTCGCTTTTGCCGCAGCCCGCCTCGCCCAGCAGGACGTAGTTGCGGATATCGCTCATGATGCCACCTTCTCCCCCACCGTCCGCTTTGCCAGCGTGCGCTTGTCGCACAGGCTGATGGCCGCCGACACCAGAATGCCCACCGCCGCCAGACCGGCGATCATCAGATAGACGCTGAAATAGCTCTTGGTGGCGTCATAGAGGGCTCCGGCAATGGTGCTGCCGAAGGAAGCGAACAGCAGGTTCGTCACCACCACCGACAGGTTCATGGAGTAGTGCTTCATGCCGTAGTAGGAGCTGACGAAAGCCGAGTTGGACGGGGTCACGCCGCCGTAGGACATACCGCCGATGATGAAGCCCGCCACCAGCACGGGGAAGCTGCCCAGCTTCAGCGCCGCCACCAATATGGCAGCTGTCACCAAAAACAGGGCGTTCACCGTCTGCATGGTGCGGCTGCGGCCCAGCTTATCAAACATGCCGCCGAAGATCACGCGGCCGATACCGTTGAAGATGGAGATCAGGCCCACCACTGTGGCAATGGTTCCGGTGGAGATACCGGCGCCGATCTCACGGGCAATGCCGCTGGCCTGGGACACCAGCACCAGACCGGCCGCGCTCAGCAGCACCGACCACAGGTAGAACAGCCACATGGAGGGCCTCTTCATCATGGTGGCTGTATCTGCTTCTTCCGCCACGGGATTCACATATTTTTTCTTGCTCTGGGCTGCGGCGGGAGGAACAAAATCGTCGCCCGGCTTTTCCAGCAGAAAGCCGCCCACGGCCATGACCGCCGCCGCGATGATGCCCAGCACCACGAAGCTGTGCCGCCACGCGCCTACGGTGTCCGGGGTGAAGGTCTGATAGAGCTTGCCCACCAGAAAGCTGCTGAGACCGAAGCCCATCAGCAGGATACCGGAGACCAGTCCGGCCTTGTCGGGAAACCACTTGCCCACCGTGCCCAGCACGGCGTTGTAGGATAGACCCGAGGCGAAGCCGCAGATGACGCCGAAGCCGATGTACAGCATCAGGATTGACTGGATATTGGCCGTCAGCAGGAAGCCCGCCAGAAACAGCGCCGCGGATACCCACAGATACACCTTCTGGCTGACCTTGCCGGACAGCAGGCCGCCCACCAGACCGCCGATGCAGAAAAAGCTCATGACGATGGTGAAGGTCAGAGACAGCTGGGCGGCGCTCCACTGGGGAAATTCCGCCGCGATGGGGCCGGACAGCACGCTCCACGCGTACACAAGGCCCGACAGCAGCAGTACAGCGCAGCCCACGATGGCATAGAGCCAGCGATTGGTTTTCTTCATAGGCTACTTCCTCTCTTACTTCGTTTCGATCAGCTTTTTGAACGCAGGCAGGCTGCGGCGAATCATGTCGTTGCTGACGCAGTAGGACAGGCGGAAATAGCCCTTCACGCCGAAGTCGTCAGAGGGAACCACCAGCAGGTTCTCCTTCTTGGCCCGCTCGGAGAAGGCCACGGCGTCGCCGCCGGGCGCTTTGACGAACAGGTAGAAAGCGCCGTCCGGCTTGGCGCACTCGTAGCCGTAGGAGGTCAGCGCCTCGTACAGCAGGGTGCGGTTCTCGTCGTAGCTGCGCAGGTCAGGACGCAGCTTGGCGCAGCGGGCGATGACCCGCTGGATCAGACTGGGAGCGCAGGTGTGGGCGTCCATACGGGCCGCACCCTTGATGCTGGTAAACAGTTCCGCCGACTGCGCGGCGCAGTCCGGCACGCAGACGTAGCCGATACGCTCACCGGGCAGGCTCAGGCTCTTGGAGTAGGAGTAGCAGATCACCGTGTTGGGATAGATGGCGGGGATAAAGGGAACTTCCACGCCGCCGTAGACCAGCTCACGGTAGGGCTCGTCAGAGATGATATAGATGGGGTGGCCGACCTCCTGGGACTTCTTTGTCAGGATGTCCGCCAGCTTTTGCAGCGTCTCGGCGGTATACACCACGCCGGAGGGGTTATTGGGGGAGTTGATGATGACGGCCTGGGTGTGGCTGGTGATGGCCTTTTCCACGCCGTCAAGGTCGATCTGGAAAGCTT
The DNA here is from genome assembly GCA_963640475.1 of bacterium. GTDB lineage: Bacteria > Bacillota > Clostridia > Oscillospirales > Oscillospiraceae > Vescimonas. The sequence goes on from CAVHYW010000017.1 coordinate 31,016, forward strand.
TGGTATCCGCCTCCACCACCACAAGGCGGCTGCCGGAGGACTGGGTAAAGGGCCGGTATTCCGGGAAGAAAGGAGCGATGGCGACGATCTCCGTCTCCTCGTCAATGTGCAGCGCACGCAGCACCGCCATCAGAGCGGGCGCCGCGCCACAGGTGAAGAACAGGTTTTCCGGGCGGATCGTCATGCCGCTGCGCTCGGTCAGATCCTCGGCCACAGCCTTACGCACGCCGTCATAGCCCACCGCGCTGGTATAGCCATGCACCTGAATGCTGTCCTCAGTGGCCAGAATGTCGCGAATGGCCTCCGCCACTTCAGGAGGTGCGGGGATGCTGGGGTTGCCCAGGCTGTAATCGTAGACGTTTTCCGCGCCCACGACGGCCTTCTGCCGCAGGCCGAATTCAAATATCTCACGGATGCAGGAGCTGTTGCTGCCCAGCTTCATAGCGGTATCGTTAAACATGTTTTCTTCTCCTCATTGTTCCTGTTCTTCCGCATGGCAGGGGCGGTGCGTCCGCCCCTGCCAAAGAGAAGAGAGGTGGTATAGGGTCTCGCTGCTGTTATTTACTGTAACTTTTTTCTTGACTTTTGTGAAACGGGGAAATATGATAGCTCATAAGAAAATCCTATGAGCTACACAAAAGGAGCGGATGACCGATGGACGTACAGAAGCTGGTGGCGCTGGCCGCTATCGTAGAGGTGGGCAGCATAACGCGGGCGGCGGAGCAGCTGGGGTACTCTCAGGCGGGGCTGACCTATATGATGAACAGTCTGGAGGACGAGATCGGCCTGTGCCTGCTGGACCGCAGCCACAGCGGCGTGCGCCTCAGCGAGAGCGGACGCCAGCTGATGCCGGAGATCCGTCGTTTCCTCCGCAGCTACGATTCGCTGGACGCTGCCATTCGTGGCTGCAAGCAGGCACAGAGCAGCACCCTGCGGATCGCTGCGGTGGACACCGTGTCCCAGCGGTGGCTGCCGGAGGCCATTGCCCGGCTGCGGGCGGAGTATCCCCATGTCCGGGTCAGCGTGGTATCGGAGTCGCCGCTGGTCATCAACAACTGGATGAAGGACGGCAGCGTGGATCTGGCGGTCACCGACCGGGCGTGGACCAGCAAGGAGCTGGGCTGGGTCAGCGTGTTCAAGGACCTCTTCCGGGGCGTGTTCCCCCTGGGCAGCATCAAGGGGGATTCCGTCCCGCTGGAGCACTTCAGCGGCGAGGCCGTCATCATGCCGGACTACGGACAGAATGTGGATATCCCCCGGATATTCAAGAAGTACCATATTGACGTGGCCTATACCGACGACCGGATGGGAAACCGCTCGGTGCTGGCGGCGGTGGCGGCCGGACTGGGCGTCACCATCATGCCGCAGCTGGAGCTGGATTACTATGCGGTGCAAAACGTGGTGACGCTGCCGCTGGAGCCCCGCCAGTACCGGGAGATGGGCGTAGCCACACCCCGGGGCGGCCAGCCCGATCCCATCGCACAGGAGTTTGTCCGCTATCTGAAGCAGGTGGTCAAAAAAGTGGAAAAGCCCGCAGTCAGCTCAGAGGAATAACGAAAAAGACGGAAGTCCGCTTGGAACGGACTTCCGTCTTTTTATGCAATGCGTCAAAATGTCTCTCGGATATAGCGGCGGAAACTTTCCTGTACACCCGTCAGGGGCCGCTTGGCCCGGTAGGCCAGAACGGTCAGCATTTCCTCCCTTGGTGAAATGGGAATGGCTACCGCCTTGTCGTTGGTCAATGCTGCGCCGGTATCTCCGGTCACAAACAGATAGCCCCGATCCTGCTCCACCATTTCCATCATCAGCTCCGCGTCCATGGTGTTCATAAACCCGATGTTCGGGCGGCTGTTCCGCCGCTGAAACAGCTGCTGCATATCGTTATAATAGTGGGTATTGTCCGCGCCGGTCAGCAGCTTCATATGGCTCAGCTCGGCGGTGGTAATGCTTTCCTGCCCGGCGCAGGGGTTGCGGCGGCTCATCAGGGCCGTCAGCGGTTCTCGCCGCAGCACGTCATAGGCAATACCCTCCTCGGCACTGTTGCGGGCGTTGGTCTTGATGATGGCCATGTCCAGTTCACCGGAGCGCAGCAGGTCGTAGGCCTGATAGTTCTCCACGATCTTGATGCATCCCAGCGTATCAGGGTGACTGTCAAAGAACGCGCTGATGACCGAGGACAGGCCCGCCGTGCGGTAAAATACGAACACGCCTACGTTCAGGCACTGCCGCTTCTGCTGTGCACCATCCTTAAACTGTGTCTCCAGCCGGGCAACCTGCTCCAGAATCCCCTCAGCGGCGGCACAGAAACGTTCTCCCTCCCTGGTCAGAGACACGCCGTGGGTATTCCGCACGAACAACTTCGTTTGCAATTCTGTCTCCAGCGCCTGTATCTGCTGGGAAATGGCGGGCTGGGAAACGAACAACGCATTGGCCGCGCGGGAAAAGCTGTGACACCGTGCAACCGTCAGCACATACCGCATCTGCCTGAGTTCCATGTGTTTCACCTCGTTATCACTCGGTTATAACTTCCACTTATATGTGCATTATATCTGAATATTTCCCTTTTTGCAACAAAAAGTTTACACTTATCACAACGGCTGTAACGCTTTGACTTGAGAAAGAGAGAGATAGGAGTGATCAACATGGCAAACTATTTGGAAGAGGCACAGGCCATGCGAGAGGAGATCGTTGCGCACCGCCGGTATCTGCATCAGCACGCAGAGCTGGGCTTTGAGCTGACGGAAACGGTAGCCTATGTGTGCAAGACGCTGCGTGGCTACGGCTATGAGCCTCAGCTGCTGGGCGGCGGCGTGACCTGTACCGTTGGCAGCGGCGCACCGGTGATCCTGCTGCGGGGCGATATGGACGCTCTGCCTCAGGAGGAAGTGTCTGGTCTGGACTTTGCATGCCGTAATGGCGCGTGTCATTCCTGCGGCCACGATGCCCACGCCAGCATGCTGCTGGCGGCGGCCAAGCTGCTGAAGACCCACGAAAAGGAACTGCGGGGCACGGTGAAGCTGTGCTTCCAACCGGCAGAGGAACTGTTGAAGGGCTCTCAGGCTATGATCGATGCCGGGATCCTCAACGATCCCAAGGTGGACGCCGCCATGGGTCTGCATATGGACTTCGGCCAGCGGGAGGGCTATTCCCCCACGCCGGGCACCATCGCCTTCAATGATGGCCCCATGATGGCCTCCGCCGACGCTTTCCACATTGAAGTCACCGGTAAGAGCGCCCACGGCAGCACCCCCCACATGGGCGTGTCGGCGCTGAATGTGGCGGTGTCCATCGCCGACGCGCTGACGAAGCTGCCCACGCTGGAGATGCCCGGCGACGAAACGGTGATCCTGTCCGTGTGCCGTCTCGTCTCCGGCACCGCCACCAACATCATTCCTGACAGCGCCGTGGTGGAGGGCAGCTTCCGTACCTATGACCGGAACTGCCGGGAAAAGATGAAAGCCCGCATCCGTGAGCTGGTCGTCGATCTGGCCCACGCATGGCATGCGGCGGTTACGGTGGACTTCCCCCTTAGCACCGCGTCGCTGCTGAATGACCCGGACATGGCCCACGAGATGGCCGGATACTGCAAGGATGTAGTAAAGGCGATCCACACCGCACGGCCCCAGAAGGGCTCGGAGGATTTTGCCAACTTCTCCGAGCACGTCCCCAGCTTCTTCGCACTGCTGGGTGCTGGCGATGGCCCCTACGGCTGGCACGACCCCCATGTACAGATCAGCGAGGATGCCCTGCCATACGGCGCCGCGGTGCTGTGCACCTGCGCTTCCCGCTGGCTGGAAAACCACGCATAACATAAGCTTCCCCGATCACACGTCAGATACCCCTCATTTTAATTTGTAAAGGAGAGATCACTGTGACCCCGTTGTTTGCTTTGACCATTATTTTCGCTGTTTACGCGCTGGGCGATATCATCGCCACCAAGACCCACGCCATCGTCTCCATGCTGATGGTGGTTTCCGTAGTGTTTGCCATCGGCTTCTGGAACAACTGGATCCCCGAAACCATTTTCACCGACTCCAACCTGAAGGCCTTCGGCGATGTGACGGTGGGCCTGCTGCTGGTACATATGGGCACCACCATCAAGATCCGTGACTTTATTGAGCAGTACAAGACCGCCGTTATCGTGCTGTGCTCTACGCTGGCCATCTGCATGGGCGTGTATTTCATCGGCCAGTACTTCATCGACCGGGAAATGGCGCTGGTGGGCGCTCCCATCGTGGGCGGCGCTATCGTGGCTTTCATGATCATGTCCGAGGCCATGAAGAACATTTCCTCCGACGCCGTGCTGTTCGGCTCCCTGATTCTTGTGACACAGGGCGTTATCGGCTTCCCCATTGCTTCACTGCTGTGCAAGAAGGAGGCCGTGCGGATCAAGAAGGCCTATCTGGCCGGTGAGATCACCGTGCCCACTAAGGCTGCCGCACAGGAGGAAAAGCCCCGCCGCCGTCTCATTCCCCAAATTCCGGAAAAGTACAATGAACCCAACTTCATCATCGCCAAGCTGGGGCTGGTGGCGTGTCTGGCCTTCTGGCTGTCGGGCCTTACCAACGGCAAGGTAAACTTCCTGCTGCTGTGCCTGATCCTGGGCGTGGTATTCACGGAGCTGGGCTTCCTGGACAGCGGTTCTCTCACCAAAGCAAACGGCTTCTCGTTCGTCATTGCTGCCACTATCGTCAATGTGGTGATGAATCTGGCTGGTACTACCCCCGCCATGATCCTTGGCATGATAAAGCCCCTGCTGATCGTCTACCTTATCGGTTTGCCCTGCTGCGGTCTGGTATCCATTCTGGTGGGCAAGATCTTCCACGAGAGCTGGTATCTCTGCTGCGCCCTCAGCGTCACGGCGCTGTTCGGCTTCCCCGGCACGCTGATCGTCCCCACTGAGGTCTCCCGTGCCGTGGCTGAGAACGACGAGGAGCGTCAGGTGATCCAGAGCCGCATCATGCCGAAAATGCTGATCGCCGGTATGGTATCCGTTTCCGTGGTCTCCGTAGTGGTGGCCGGTATCATGGCCAGCTGGGCATAAATCATACGCTTTCCACCTCACCTTCTCTATCATAAAAGACAACGGGCCGTATTTGCGGCCCGTTGCCTTTTGTGCCAGTCTGCTTCAGGCAAAGATTATTATAAATAGTATTGGGCAGTGTGCAAGACAACACAAAATTGCCATCAAGCATCTAATACGCTTTCAATACGCTCACAATAACATCGCGCAGGGAATATTGCGGATCTTTGTGTTAGGCTTGAGCCTTTCTGTTAAACATTGTATCCAAGCCGTTCAGCATCTTTGCGCCCATTACAGTGTTAACCTCTGGCAAAATTCGCCAGAGGTTAACACCGCAATCACTATTTCTAAATTCGCTAGTATATTTCTAATGCTTTTCCCTGTATGCCTCAGATATGATTTGCCACCTCGAAAGCATCCCACACGGCGCTATGAACGTTATGGAATTCCCTGCAGTCGCCGATGGCATAGAGCTCCGGCGCCTCCTGCATGGCATCGTACAGTTCCTGATCCGGCTTGAAACCCACCGCCAGAATGATCGTATCGGCGGGGATCGTCTCCTCATGGCCGTCATCGAGACTGCGGACGATCAGGCCGTCCTCCGTCGCCTTCACCGCCGTGGTACGGCAGCGCACATCCGTGCCGTGGAAGGGAACCAGACGCTCCAGCATATCGCTGTTGGCCGAGCAGATGGGGCCGTTGACCGCCAGCAGCTTCGGCAGGGCCTCGATGAGGGTGACCTGCTTGCCGAGATCCTTGGTCAGCCACAGTGCCAGCTCGCAGCCCACCATGCCGCCGCCAATGACGATGGCGCGCTCGCCCACATTGGCGGCCTTTTCCGCGAGGGCGGCCTTGGCAGTGATAACGCGGCTGTCATCGCCCAGCGAGAAGGTCTTGGCCGTGGCGCCCGTGGCGACGATGAGGGCATCATAGGAGAGGGCCTTCAGCTCTTCAGCCGTCAGGCGGTGATGGAAGTGGATCTCTACCCCCAGTTGCTCCAGCGTGTGCCCGTACCACGCGATCAGCGCTCTGTCATCGTCCTTGAAGGAGGGGATGCCGGCCTCATACAGCGCACCGCCCAGCCGTCCGGTGGCCTCATAAATGACAGGCTCATGGCCGCGGATGGCCAGCACGCGTGCCGCCTCGCAGCCGGCGATGCCACCGCCGACGATGAGGATCTTCTTCTTTTTCAGAACAGGATTATAGGCAAAGGCTCGCTCTCTGGCGCACTGGGGATTGACCGCGCAGTTGATCATGGAATATTTCTGGATGCGGCCCATGCAGCCCTCCTGGCAGCCGATGCAGGGGCGGATGTCTGCCGCCTTTCCGGCGCGGAGCTTATTCACATAATCCGGATCCGCCAGCAGTGGGCGACCCAGAGAGATGATGTCGCAAACACCGCTTTCAACCGCGTCCGTCGCCATAGCGGGGTCATCCATCCGTCCGGCGCACAGCACCGGTACGTCCACAACCTCCTTGACAGCCTTGGCGTATTTGCGGTACAAGCCCTTCTCCTGATACAGGGGCGGATGGCTCCACCACCAGGAGTCATAGGAACCGACGTCCACATCCAGCGCGTCATAGCCATAGGACACCAGTAGCTTTGCGGCCTCCAAGCCTTCCTCCATGTCACGGCCCTTCTCCTCAAATTTCTCGCCCGGCAGGGCACCCTCGCGCCAGTCCTTGATCATGCTCTTGGGCGAGTAGCGCAGCGCCACAGGGAAGTCCGGGCCGCAGGCCTTTTTGATCTCTTCCACAACCTCTTTGGCAAAGCGGAGGCGGTTTTCCAGACTGCCTCCGTATTCATCGGTACGGTGGTTAAAGAAGCTGATGGCAAATTGGTCGATCAGATAGCCCTCGTGAACGGCGTGGATCTCCACGCCGTCAAAGCCCGCGCGCTGGGCGTTGTACGCGCCCTTGCCGAAGCTCTCCACGATGGCATGGATCTCGTCCACGGTCAGAGGCCGACATGTCTTGTCCAGCCAGCGGTGGGGGATGGCGGAAGGGGCCACCGGCGGGAACTCGCCCAGATTCGTGGGGATGGTGACACGGCCGAAGCCGCCGGACATCTGCAGGAAGACCTTGCTGCCGTAGGCGTGGATCCGTTCGGTCATCTCCCGGGAGGACCGGACGAAGTGGACGGGATTGTAGGTGCTGTTGGGGCAGTTGGGCATGGACTGCATCTCCACCGAGCAGTCGGAGAAAGTCACGCCGGTGATAATCAGACCCGTGCCGCCCTTCGCACGCTCCGTGTAGTAGTCAATGCCCCGCTGATTAAAGCCGCCCTGCGCGTCCGCGAGCCCCAGAGGGCCCATAGGCGCCATGGCAAATCGGTTCTTCATCTGAACCTTGCCAATGCTGACGGGTGTAAAGAGAGTTTTATATTCCATAATTTTTTCTCCGTATTCCATTTGATTTTGAGATAGTTGAGCCTTGGCCGGAGGAGCAGCCACACCGCCTTTGCCAGAATGACTGCGCTTCTGTCTGTTTCCCCCTGCACGGAAAGCACCGGCGGCGCCGATGCTTTCCGTGTGATTTATTCACGCTGCCCTAAGCTATTGATCAACGAGGACAGACAGCATACATGTAAAAGCGGAGCAGGCTTCTTTAAAGCCGCGCCTTTATCATGTTCATTCCCCTGCCGTCAGGTCTCACGCCTTCTCCCACAATTTCCGGTATTCCGGGTACTGCTGGTATTCCAGCGTGGAGGGGATCACCGTCCGAATGTCATCCATGTGGACGCCCTCAACCAGCTGCGGTTCCTCACTGAGTACCAGCGTATAGTTGTGCTCAACATCGTAAGGCTTCCATTGGGCCATCAAATAAGGATTGTTGGGGTTGCCCGTCCGTGCGAAGTTCACCCAACACTGAGCTACTGCCTGCTGGAAAGACTGCGGCACCGCCACATCGTTTTTGAACAGCAGTGATACCTCAGATCCGTGAGGCGCACGGTCCGGCGTTCCGGGATAGAAATTGTATGCAAAGTAATAGACATACACATCCGTATACTGGCTCAACACGCGCGCGTAAGCCATAGCACCCGCACGCAGATAGTAATCCGCCTTCAGATCCTTCAATGCCTCAAACTCAGTGCGCTCATCCCGATAGTGGGAAAGATACTCATCCAACACCTCAGGGTGTGTGCCGCGCTGTGGGTCCAGCTTGCCCCATGCCTGCTTGATGACAAAGCCGCGCGCTTTCTCCACACCGTCAGGGTCGTTGGCCCAGCGAGTAAACTGCTGGTCATACTCGCCCTGCGTGGTACCCAGCAGAACCTGAATACGGCTGTCGTGGTTATCCATCAGCCGCTGCCAGTAATCATGGTGAATCACCACATCGTCCACCACCGGTGAGAAGGATTTGGACTGAATATTGGCAAAGGCAGAGGATCCGTCCACCGAGCGGGAGTTCATCTCCTCCTGTGCCGCCAAGATCTCATCACTGGTCTTGGCCAGCGCCTCTGCGATGGAATTGACCCCCAGCACCTTGAAATACTCCCGGGAGATGGTCAGACTGTCCTCCCAGGTGGTGGCACTGATGTCATAAATGAAGGAACTTTCGATGGCCGCGCGGTGGAAATAGGGATGCGCCCCCTCCATCAGCAGCATGGCGGTGATGTTGTTGGCACCGGCGGACTGCCCGAACAGCATGACATTGTCCGGATCGCCGCCGAAAGCCTCAATATTCTCATGGATCCACTTCAATGCGTGAAGCAGATCGGTGCGGGCCAGATTATTGCTGGCGGCATACTTCTCGGGGTCGTAATCCGGCAGCACAGTCAGATTAACAGAGCCCAACACGCCCACGCGGTAATTGGGAATGACCACGATGATATCGTCATTCTCCGCCACCAGGCCGGAGGCGTCATAGGACTTGCCGTGGTGATTGCCCACGTCGACGGAGCCCTGATTGGAGCCGATGATCTGCATACCGGGGAACACCCAGACCATGACGGCCTTTTTGGAGCCGGTCAGATCCTTTGTGTAAATGTTCATGTTCAGGCACTGCTCGTCCATGCCGCCCAGCGTCAGACTGCCCCACTTCTCTGCCGACTGGATGGGTGCGGGACCGAACTTGTCCGCCATGAATACATCCTCCGGCGCGGTGTCCGGGAAGTGGGCTTCCTGCCACCGCGCCGCCACGCCGAACTGCACGTTGCGAAAGTTGACTGTATGGAACTTCTCCTCACGGAAGCCCACATAGGTGCCGTTTTTTGTCTGGACTGCCAGACTGCGGTCGTAATCCGTCATTTTATTCTGCTCCTTTCTCCTGTTCCAAGAGGTACTGCTCGTACTGCTGCTGATATTTTCCTTTCAAAAGCCTAAAAACGTCCTCCGGCCCGCCGGGATACTTGCTGTCGCCGATGTTGTGGGCGGCGTACTGCTTGCCGCCTACCTGACGGAGGCTGTCCTCCAGCGCCAGAATGTCCTGCGGCGTCATGGGCGGCTCCGTTCCCAGCAGCTCCCGGATCACATAGGACAGGTCATACGACAGCTGGCCGCCCGCCTGATTGAGATAGCACACGCCGTAGCCCTCGCACGCCTGCATGCCGGACAGCAGCCGCGCCGTCCACACGATGGGCACATAGAGCGCGCCGTCCAGAAACAGGGTGGTGGGCATGTCCTCCAGCGTGTCGTTCCACACCACGGCGCGGTTGCCCATGGCCATCTGCAGGCAGTCGCCGCCCCGCCGGACGCGGATGGCCTGTCCGCCGGCGTATGTCTCCACCGCCGCGCCCGGTATCACCTTTTCCAGAAAGGCCGCCGGCGTATAGACCTCGCCGTTGACGCGCTTCGCCGTCCGCCCGACGTCGTCCAGCGGCGTCAGGCGGTTGTCCACATAGGCCATGGCCGCGCCGTCCGCCAGCGCGATAGCGCCGTGATCCCACTCGCTGCCTGTGTCGGGGGTACGGACGACCCCGCCCGCCGACCGGCGGTAGCGGGAGAAGAACTGCGTCCACAGCTTGTCGGCCATGTCCAGATAGGGCCCGTGCTCGCCGCCCTCCACCACATAGAAGGCCGTGCGGCACGCGCCCTCGTATATCAGCCAGTTGTACCGCCCCCGCACGCCCAGCTTCGGCAGGGCGGTGCAGCTGTTGGCGTGCCGCCACAGCTCCAGCGAGGGCTTCTGTGCCACCAGCCACTTATTGCGGCGGGCCGATTCGGAGAAGTCCAGCGTCGGCTCCTCCCCCTTGGGGGACATGACGCAGATCTTGCCCAGCGTCCCCAGCGGCTGCTGGGTGTCCTCCGAGCCGTGGCGGCGCAGCACCGGTACGGCGTGATGCGGATAGAGCACCGGCTCGTCGGAGCCGTGGCGGTAGAAGGTGGAGCAGCTGGGCGGGCCGGACAGCGGCGCGGCCGCCGCGATCCTGTCGCCGTGGGCGAACAGATAGGTGCTGACCATGTTGTCGCCCACCGACTGCCCCTGCATGTAGATGCGCTCCGGGTCGATGTTGTATTTCTCCAGCAGGATGTCGATGAGCGCATCGAAATACGCCACATCGTCGGGCATGCCGTCCTCCGCCGTGAAATGCTCCCAGACGTTGAACTTGATCTCCTCGATGAGGCAGTGGGGGTAGGCCACGATGAACCCCTCCCGCTCCGCCACCAGCTGCCACGCCGTATAGCGGTCGGCGCTGTGGTGCGCCGCCCCGTGGACGGACAGCACCAGCGGCACCGGCCTGCTACCGTCGTAGCTGCCGGGCACATACTCGTCCCATGTGCGCAGCCAGCCGTCGATGATCCGGCGGCACGGCCGGACGGGCGGCGCTTCGTAAAAGCGCCACGCCGCGTCACAGGGTCTCGGTTTCAATTCCATCATGCTTTGCTCTCCTCGCCCGCATGGGCACGCATATAGGCGTCGTACTGCCGCTGATAGTCGGCAAACAGCTCGCCGAATATCTTTGCCTCGCCGCCCACATATTTGTCTTTTCCCTCGGTCTCCCGTGCCGCCAGCAGCCGGTTCTCCAGCTGCGCGCAGGCCTGCAGGGACAGCTCCTCGCCCACGCCCAGCAGCTGCCGGATCACATAGGCGAGGTCATACGTCATAGCGCCGCCCCGGCGGCACAGATAGCACACGCCGTGGCCCTGCGCCGCGCGGAGACCCGCCAGCAGCACCGCCACAGGCGCCGCCGGGACATAGAGCCGCTCCTCCAGCCACAGCACGGGGGCCAGATCCCGCAGGGTGTTGTCCCACACGGCCACGCGGTTGCCCATGGCCAGATACAGCGTGTGTCCGTCGGCGGTGGTGATGCGGGCCGCCTGCCCCTCCTGCTCCGGAACGACGGTGACGCCGGGCAGGGCCCGCGCCAGAAACTCCGCCGGCACATAGAACAGGCCCTTTTCCACATGGACGCGGGCGCCGTCCGCCGAAACGGGCACGGGCCTGTTGTCCACATAGGCCGTGGCCGCGCCGTCCGCCAGCGCGATGGCGCCGCTGTCCGGCTCCTGCCGCCACGGGCTGTCCTGCCGCACCACCCGGCCGTTCTCCCGCCGGTAGTGGGAGAAGAAGTAGCGCCACAGGTTGTCGGCCATGTCCAGATAGGGCCCATGCTCGCCGCCCTCTACCATGTAGAAGATGTAGTCCTCCGGGTCGCCGTCGTAGACCAGCCAGTTATAGCGGCCGTCCACGCCGATGCGGGGCAGCGCCGCGCACCGGTTGGCCTCCCGCCACAGCTGGTTATGGACTTGGATGTTCAAGACCCATTTCAGCCGCCGTCCCTCGTCGGAGTAGTCCTCCACATCCGGCTCGCGCAGGCCGAACACGCAGATCTTGCCCAGACCGCCAATCAGCGGCACCGTATCCTCGGAGCCGTGGGTGCGGATGACCGGCAGCGGATGCTGCGGGCGGCGGATCACGGCGCCGCTGTCCGCGTCCACGAACCGCGCCGTCCCCTGCGGGCCGGACAGCGGCGCGGCGGCGGCCAGACGGTCGCCCCGCTGGAACAGATAGGTGCTGACCATGGTATCGCCCACCGACTGCCCCTGCATGTAGATGCGGTCGGGGTCGATGTTGTACTTCTCCTCCAGAATGTCGATGAGCCTGTCGAAGTACGCCACGTCGTCGGGCATGCCGTCCGCCGCCGTGTACATGTGCCACGAGTTGAACTTGATGCCCTCGATCAGGCAGTGGGGATAGGCCACGATGAAGCCCTCCCGCTCCGCCACCAGCTGCCACGCCGTGTAGCTGTCGGCGCTGTGATGGGCCGCGCCGTGGACGGACAGCACCAGCGGCACCGGCTTGCTGCCGTCATAGCCGGAGGGCACATACTCCCGCCATGTGCGCAGCCAGCCGTCGATGACGGCGCTGTAC
>CAVHYW010000018.1:0-42088 GCA_963640475.1 bacterium
CCTTCGCCGCGTCGATGTTGGCGCCCAGGAAGAGGAACTCCCAGCCGTACTTTTCTTTCTGACGTTGGATCATGCGCCGTACCGTCTCGTAGTCGTAGCGGCGGCTGGCGTTTTCGTAGCCGTCGGTGGTAATGATGAACATCGTCTTGTCCGGCACGTCCTCCCGGCGGGCGTACTTGTGGATGTTGCCGATGTGGTGGATGGCCCCGCCCACAGCATCTAGCAACGCCGTGCAGCCGCGGGTGAAATACTCCTTCTCCGTCATGGACGGCACCTTCTCCAGCGGCAGGCGGTCATGAATGACCACGCTCTCATTGTCAAACAGCACGGTGGAAACCAGCGCCTCGCCCGCTTCCCTCTTCTGCTTGTCGATCATGGAGTTGAAGCCGCCGATGGTGTCCGTCTCCAACCCCGACATGGAGCCGCTGCGATCCAGGATAAAAACCAATTCTGTCATAATGAAAACCCTCCTTCGTTTGTTTACGCTGTCATTGTAGCGCATCGGAAGGAGGGGTTGGTCGCCTGTCGGGCGACATTTATTCGGTTTTCAGGCGCTCTGTCCACTCAGCTTCCCTGAAGCCTACGAGGATGAAATCGTCGCCTACCAGCAGTGGGCGCTTGACCAGCATACCGTCTGTGGCGAGGAGCTTCAGCATCTCGTCCTCACTCATACCGGGCAGTTTGTCCTTCAGTTCCATGGACTTATACAGCAGGCCGCTGGTGTTAAAAAACTTCTTCAGCGGCAGTCCGCTGCGTTGGTGCCAAGCGGATAACTCGTCATAAGAAGGGTTCTCCAATTTGATGTCACGAAAATCGTAGGCAATGTGGTTTTCGTCCAGCCACTTCCGCGCCTTCTGGCAGGTGGTGCATTTGGGGTAGCAGATAAAGGTCATGGTTTTAGCTCCTAATAGACTCAGCATAGCAGTGTATTTTGTTTACGGTTCAGCCTGAATGTATTCGCTCAATGCATCACGCATTCTTACAACAAGATCAATAGACTCGTTCATTAATTTAGCATAATTATCCTGAATCGTAAAGTCCAAGCCCTCGATATATTTACATATACGCGACGATTTCCTGTGATTCATTCGCTGCCAAGAAAGCTCAAAACCCAATGTGCTTTCTATTTCATCTTTATGCGCATACACATTATCAAACAGCTTTTTGTTATTCGCGATCCAGAGCCCCACCCTTATCTTGTGTTCCTTGTTCACCAAATCTATTGATATCTGGCACTCTGATGATCCGATTGCAATAGAATACCAAGGGTCTGTTGTCGCATTTCGCTTGTTGAAGGGCCTTCCACGTTGTTCAAGGATATCGTTGAATTGTGTCCAAAACTCCAGTCTGTAGCTTTGAGATTCATTCATACCTTTATCCTGAGCAATGCGTTTTACAGTTTTTGCGAAGTCATTCGGCTGTTCGATGATTTTGAACTGGGGAGCCGGTTCAGAATTTCCAATTTTGTAAGCGTGAATCTCAATCAAGAAAAAAGAAATGCTATCATCGGTATGCTTATTGAGCCATTCAATCGCACTCGCATGCTCGTCACGGGCTGAAGCAACCACCCATACCACCACGGATGCGTCAAGTCCAGATGCATAAGTCAGAATTTTCCCCAAATGGTCGTGATTGGTCTGCTCAAGTTGGTTCTCAATCAGCACGACTTTTCCAGTAATTTCATCTCTGCACAAGATATCGCAGCGATAGCTTCCAACAAATTTTTCAGTCTCAACATCGGTAAGCGACAGATTCAATGTATTGCCAAGTTCCTGTATGTTTTCCTCCGCAGACAGCCACTTTGAAAAATCATATTGTTCATGAGTCCAGACCTTGCGAATATCTACTTCCTGCAATTTCCCAAGCTTCACCTTGTCCATCACTTATCACGCTCCTAACAGACTCTGATCAAAAGCGAACAGGGCCTCGTTGATCTCAAATAGGTGGCGGTGTTCCTTTTTCGAGGATCCACTTACAGGCTAGAATCGGTCTGAGCACATAAAAGTACTTCTTTGCACGCACCATCTCACCTCTGAGATAATCGCGGTAGTTTCCCTCTGCCATATGCAAATAGTGCCACAAACCAGCCTTTGAGGAGAAATACTTCTGCATGATCGGTCTAAATTGATCCGCAAATGCACTCGTCTGGTAGATGATCGGCGACGAAAACCATTCAAACACCGTGGGATTGGACTTATGCAGCAAACGCAGTGTTTTATCAATATCCCAGCCATTGATGTCAAGTTCGTCATTGATCGGTACTTCTATCACATCGCGGGCTCTGTCCAGACGAAGGTACGCTTTTTCCGGACGCACATAAATAAAGCGGACATCATAATCGCTGTCCGGAGAGGCAAAGCCCCATGCACGGCTACCTGATTCAACTGCCAAAAGAATGCGGCATTCCTCACGCTGTTCGATCTCGTGCAGTTTTTCCTGTATTAGTTCCTTCATTGTCAACACCTCCTATTAGGATATTCCTTTGCTGATCGTAATTGTCAGCTTCCATCCGCATTATAGCGCAGCCACCATATATGCGGGTCACAACGGCGACAGTCTACTGGCGCTTCATGTACAAAAGCGGGTAGGGATTACCAGCCTCGTCGTGGTCGATTCGTTTGTATACCACGAAGCCCATGTGTGCATAAAAGCCCACGGCCTGCGGATTCTGCTCGTTGACCGTGACCTCACAAATGCCATACCGGCGGATGCCGTAGTCAAGGAGCTGCCGCCCAAGTCCGGCACCACGCTCCTCCGGTGAGAGAAACAGCATCTCCAGACGCTGCCCCTCCACGCCCATAAAGGCGACGGGGCAGCCTGCTTCCCGCTCCGCAATGACCAGACGGGACACACCGGCCAGTGCCTGCGGAACGTATTCTTTGATCTTCCGCACCTCCGCGTCCGACAGGAACAAATGGGTGGCGCGGACGGAAGCTTCCCAAAGCACCAAGAGCTGGCGGATCAGGGACGGCGTCCTGTCTTGAACCTCGTAAATATTCATGGCGATATTCTCCACAAGTTACAGCGTTACATTCGGATTCGTATATTGCCCGTGCCGTTGGGTGTTCTTTCCGTACTGAATGGCAAACTTGGGGCAACGATGCAGGCAGCCAAGGCACAGGGCACATTTCTCTTTGACCCACACCGGGCGCTTCCCCTGCATCTCGATGGCCTGAACCGGACATTTCTTTGCGCACAGTCCGCAGCCGACGCAGCTTTCCTCCACACGAAAATGCGCCGTTCGCCGCTTGTTATTGTTGTAAATCGGCTGCGCAAACCATTCTGCCAGAAACGCAGGAGTGCGTGGCACCATATGCCGGATGGTATGGCGTTCGCTGATCTTGCGGATCGCATCGTCGATCTCCGCTTCCGTTGTTCTGGAAAACGCCGCCACTTTCTCCGGCGTAGACAGGTCAAAGATTGGCGTCCATGTGTCCGGCATCCGCACGGCGTAGAACGCATCGATGGTTTTTCCACGAATCGCTTTGCTTGCCATGGCGTCGGATGCCCCCGGCGTTGTGCCGTAGGTGGAAATAAAGTAGAGATAATCCGTATGAAAATTCGCTTTTTCAAGAAACTCCTTCACAATGCTGGGAAGGCCCCAAAAGTATGTTGGTACGACGATGCCGATCGTGTCATCCGTGAAAGCATACACACCGTCTTGGATGCAGTCAACGATGGACACCGTTTCCTGCCCGAAGGCTGACGCAAGTCTGGCGGCAACATATTTGCAATTTCCAGTAGCGGAAAAATATAGGATCATTCAGCACCTCCACATATCGCTAAACCGTTCCGATGTACGCGACCGTATCCGCCGGCACGGTGATCCGGCCATCTTCGGAAAACGTATCGAATATCTCACAGACTGCCCTCAGGTACTCCTCATATCCGGCGTCGCCCTCTTTGGGCGAATGCGAGGACGACAGCACCCTGTCGATATACCCCTGCCGGTCGTAGTGCTGTGTGTTATCGGCGCGGTATATTTGGCACGGTTCGGCAAAGAACGCCTTACAGGTCTCGTCGTTCATGCCGTTGGAAAAACCGCAGAATCCGGGGTTATATCTGTGCTGCAAATCGGCAAGCGCTTTTGTACAGGCTGCGCTTTCATGGCGGGAATTGTAGACGATCACGACCTTGCCGCCCGGCTTCAAAACACGATGGCACTCCCTGCGGAACGCCTCCGGCTCAAACCAGTGAAAGGCCTGCGCCGCGGTTATCAGGTCGACGCTGTGGTCGGGAATCCCCATATGGCTGGCACTTCCGTCTACCGAGATGAAATTCTTATTATGGGACAGCTTCTCTTCCGCCTTTTCCCGCATATCGCGGTTCGGCTCCACCGCAAAGACCCTGCAGCCGAAATTCAGCAGCTGCTGGGTAAATATCCCCGTGCCGGAACCGATGTCCGCCAGTACGCTCCCAGCAGTAATGTGGAGCGTATCTCGGATATACATGAAAAGCCCATCGGCATAGCGGGGCCGCCCCTTCGCGTAGACCTCGCCTTTACCGTCAAAACGATTCGTGTGATCCGCGAACTCTCTCATGGCCGTACTCCTTGTAAGATTCGATTCGCTAATATCCCTGCCACAGATTATACCATCCCATTGCACCCCTTGGCAACCTTACTTCCCGTCCTTTGTTTCGAATGGATTTGCCTCTTCTTTGTTTACACCATCCCAAAATCTGCGTTGCCTCTTCCGCAGAAATCTCTTACATATTGATTTTTTTTACAAAAATAGCTTGATTTTATATCACGTTGGTGATACAAAATCGTTCTGTTCCACAGGAAGAAAGCGCAAAACTGAATGTATCCTTAAATAACAAAAGGTAAAAATACTTTCCCCCGCTCATGGCGGGGGAAAGTATTTTTACCTTAGCAGGAAATCGTCCAACCGAGAAGCGGAAACTGCACAGACTTCTATAAAGGAACATTTCCTCCACAAGCCGCAATTCCGTTCTTACAGATATTTTGGACGATTGGGTTATAATGGAACGGCAAGGCGTTGATATAACGTCCCGCTTACGAGAAAAATTTGCATATCGAGCAGGTCGATCAATGACTTTTCTCATAGGCCACAATAGCGTCTACTTTTTTACCGGATCGCTCGTTATAAATATATTCACAGTCCAGATAGGCGCTAATCAGTTCCTTGGCCAACATATTTCCCACGGTCTGACAGCCGATGGTGATAATGTTGCAGTTGTTGCTCAGACACGCTCGTTTCGCGGAATACACATTCCCTACGTTAGCGGCATAGGCCCCCTTCACCTTGTTGGCTGCCAGCATTACGCCGATACCAGTTCCACAAAATAGAATGCCGCGGTCGCATTTTTGAGCCGCCACAGCCTCGCCCACCTTGGTAGCCACATGGGCATAGATCACGTCGTCGCTACCGAAATCCACAACCTCATGGCCCAGTGAGCGAACATATGCCATCATTTCCTCTTTATACGCCTGAGCATTAGGATCGCAGCCCATTGCAATAATCATTGATAATTCCTCTTTTCTATTAAAACTCCACTTCACAGCCAAGAAGTGTTCTGCCGATTTTTTTCAGGCTGGTTTCCTCACCGGCATAAACCCATGTGCTGATAGCATCCACACCAGCCGGTCTTCCCTCATCGCCGAAAAGCGCGGGAAGACTGCATTCGATCTCCGAGAACCCGTCCTCTGGGCCTCCGTCATTGTATATATGTACCGAGAAGCCCCGTACTCCCTGCCGCAGAGGTGGTTCCTCCTCATAGTGGCCTGCGGGGTCGTTGGGAAAGCTTCTCACCAGCAGGCAACAGTGCCCGTTCCACCGGCAGGCATAGCCCAGCCGTCCCGTCACCGCTGCCGCATGATAGCCTACCTTATATCGGTTCCGGCCTGTAGCCTCCAGCACAACGCAGTGCTCCCGTACCGTTTCAAAGGGGGCCGCCGGTTCATAGTAGTCCGTCCCCCGCTCAGGGGCATACATAGGGATATAGATTTTTCCGCCGGGCATCACCTGCAGCAAACTCCATGGCTCTATCGCAGCGCCGCTGCCCTCCACGCGGATAGTCTGGGTGAATCCGCCGAAATCCACGCCCCAGCGCAGCGCCGCAGCATCCGGCAAGCATCGCAGCGGATCCGGACACGCGGAAACTGTCTTCCACACCCGGAAGGCTGCCGTCTCCGCCGTGCCGTCCTGCGTGGTAATGTTCACATCCTGCACCGCCGTGCAGCCGTCGTCGGACATCCGATACTGTCCCGGGTCGATGGCCTCCGGCGTGTGTAGCGTCTCCCAGAAACGCTGCCGATCACTGACCGAATAGCGGATCTCCGGCCCAAACCACAACCGGTCGCCGCCGTAATTCCATGCGGCACTCTTCAAAAAGTCTCCCGCCGTTTTTTCCTCCCGCAGCTGCGGCGCAGTCCACAGAAGGTTGTCCTGCCTCCCATTCTCAAATATACCCAGCACCCGGCCGCCTCTTTCCGCCAGCAGTAGGGAAAAGGTCTCCGAAATGGCCACCACGCGGTTTTTAACACCGCCCAGTTCCAGTCGTCTGATCAGTTCTTCTTTCTTCAAAGCCTTCGCCCTCCCTATCCTTCCTGGATCGTATTCAGGCTGATAATGGTGGACCCGGCCACAGTCACACACCGTGCCGCCACTTGATTGGCGGTCCTGGCGCTCTCCGCCAGAGGCAACCCCAGGCAGCAGTTGCCCACCAGCACCCCAGCAAAGGCATCTCCGGCACCCTGAGTGTCCACTGCCTGCACCGGCACACCCTCCAGCTCCTCTGTCCTCTGGCCGTCGATCACCACCGCGCCGTCGCCGCCTAGTGTGATAACTGCGCTATAGATGCCTTTCTCCCGCAGGAGGCCCGCCGCGCGGCAGGCATCCGCCCGGCACCCTATCCGGCATCCCAGCAGCTCCGATGCCTCGTGCTCATTCACGATCAGCAGATCCACCAGCGTCAGCAGCTCCTCCGGCACCGGCTGATAGGGAGACAGATTCAGCACCGTTTTGGCGCTATGGGCTTTGGCCTGCCGAAAATAATCCGTCACGGTCTCCACCGGTGTCTCCAACTGGGCCATCAGCCAATCGCCCGCTGCAAAGGGGATCTCCTGCCGCTGTACGTCACGGTTGGCGCCGCCATTTACCACGATCAGGTTCTTCGCCTGCTGGTCCACTAGGATCACCGCCGAGCCGGTAGGCAGACCGCTGCGCTGCAAATAGCGCATGCCCACATGCTGCCGCTGCAGTGCGTCGATCATCGCCTGACCGTCTTTTCCCACAGAGCCGATGATCTCCGTCGCGGCGCCTGTCCAGGCCGCGGCGGCGGACTGGTTCAACCCCTTTCCCCCGGCAGCGCTCTGGCTGGAAACAGAGGTAATGGTCTCCCCTTCGCCCGGCAGTCGGTCCACATAATACGTGGTATCCATATTCAAGCTGCCCAAAACATAAACGTTTGCCATATGGTTTACCCTTTCATCTGGCTGTTTTTGTGGAATAAGGGACAAATACGCCATGTATTTGTCCCTTATTCCTATACATTAAAGCAGAAAGTTTCCCGCAATCACTTGATCTTGTTGGGCCACAGCTCGTCGCTGTCGGCATTGTCCTTGGTCACGGCCACGGGGCTCAGCTGAACGTGAGTGTCAGCAATGGCATCGCCGTTGATGGCGGACAGCACCGTCTCCAGAGCCTCAGAGCCCATGATCAGCAGTCCCTGCTCAGCCATAGCGTCGATGTAACCGGCCTTGACAGCCTCGATGCCGTTGGGACCGCCGTCCACAGAGGTGATGATAATATGGCCGTCCTCACCGACAGCGACATACTTGCCCAGCTGGTCCAGTGCGGCGCTGACGCCGCTGTGCATGGCGATGTCAGAAGCCTCAAAGATGGCGTTGATGTCCTGATTGGCCTGGAAACCGTCCAGCACGGCCTTATAAGCCTCCTCGTTGTCCCACTCAGTAGGGAGAGCGCTGACGATGGTGATGCCAAGCTCCTCGCAGCGGCCGGCAAAGCCCTCGTGTCTCTCCAGACCGGCGGAGGTGGACTGTGCGCCCAGCAGTTCAAGGACCTTCAGGTCCTCGGCCTTCATGCCCTGCGCCTCAGCGGCGGCCAGCATCAAATCAGCGGACTCCACGCCGTGCTGATAGTTGTCGGACTCGATGGTGCAGGTGGCGATGTCGCCATCAACACTGCGGTCCATGCAGACCACGGGGATGCCCGCGTCCACCGCTTCCTTCACTTTACCGGCCAGGGCGGAGGAGTCCACCGGCAGCAGAATGATGCCATCCACACCGGAGGTGATAAAGTCCTCGATCTGGCTGATCTGGGTCTCGGCGGAACCCTCTGCGGAGACGGCCTTGATCTCCACGTTGCCCTTGGAGGCAGCCAGATCCTTGATACCGATCAGGTTGGCGGCATAGCCGTCAGAGGTCAGGTCGTGCAGGGATACGCCGATCACGATCTTGTCGCCCTCGTCGCCGCCGTTGTTTGCGTTCGCGTCAGAGTCGTTGCCCGCAGAGCCACAGGCAGCCAGGCTGAACATCATAATCAGCGCCAGCAGCATTGCAAAGATTTTCTTCATGTTTTCCTCCTATTATTGTTTCTTGATCTATAATAACGGACTGTGCCGCTATTAACTGTCTTTGTCGATCCGGATACGGATGGCATCCAGAATGATGGCGATCATAATGATCAAGCCGCGGGCCACATTCTGCATGTTGGCGTCCACGCCCAGCAGGTTCAGCGCGTTGTTGATCACACCCAGCAGCAAAACACCCGCCAGTGTTCCGATGATGCTGCCCCGTCCGCCGGTCATACTGGTTCCGCCGATCACCGTGGCGGCGATCACGTTCATCTCCATACCGGAGCCCATTGAGGCATAAAACGCGCCCAAGCGGGCCGTCTGCAAAATACCGGCGATACCGGCCACCGTGCCGGAGATGATATAGGTCAGCAGGATCGTCCGCTCCACACGGATACCCGACGCTCTGGCCGCCTCCATGCTGCCGCCCACCGCCAGGACCTTCCGGCCAAAAACGGTATAGCTCAGCAGATAGTGGAACACGATATACAGCACCAGCACCGCCCACAGCAGCGCCGATACCCCCAGGATCTTGGACTTCGACACCGCCACCAGCGCATAGGGCAGGTTCGTCCACGATTTACCCTTGGAGATGAACAGTACCATACCCGAGGCGATACACTGGGTGGACAACGTCACCAGCATTGAAGGGATGTTCATATAGGCCACCAGCGCACCGTTGATCACGCCGATCAGTGCGCCCACCAGGATCATCACCAGCATCGCCACATACCACGGCGCCTGATAGAACTGCACCAGCGCCACACCGCACACACTGCACAATCCGATCAGATTGCCCACCGAGATGTCGATGTTGCCCGTACAGATCACAAACGTCATGCCCAGTGCCAGCACACCCATGATGGAGGACTGCAGCGCCACGTTCATCAGGTTGGATACCGTCAAAAAGTTCTTATCCAGGATCGCCATCACCAGGCACATCAGGATCAGCAGCACATACGCGCCGTTTCGCAAAAGGAGCGTCAGCAGCCGCTTTCTGGCCGCCTTGCCCGTATCTAACGTAACCAATTTACCCATCTGCTAATTTCCTCCCATCGATGTTGCCAGCAGGCTCTCTTTGGTGATCTCCTCTCCTGCCAGCTGAGCCACCAGCTCACCCTTACGCAGCACCAGCACCCGGTCGCACAGGTTGATGACTTCGTTCAGTTCACTGGAGATGACCAGCAGGGCCATTCCCTGCTCCGCCAGCTCACTGAGGATCGAATAGATCTCCTTTTTCGCGCCCACGTCCACGCCCCGCGTCGGTTCGTCCAGAATCAGGATATCCGGCTCGATATTCAGCCACTTGGCGATGACCACCTTCTGCTGATTGCCGCCAGAGAGATAACGCACGATCTTCGAGGGCTTGTCCGTGGCGATATTGAACCGCCGGATATTCTCCTCCGCCTTTTCCCGCTCGGCCTTCACGTCCAGATAGCCCAGCAGCCGCTTCAGCCTGTCGATGCAGGCGATAGTCAGATTGCGCTGCACCGAGTGCTGCAAACAAAGTCCCTCGACGCGCCGGTCCTCTGTCACCAGACCGATGCCCAGCCGGCCCGCCTGAGCCGGGTCCTTGATCCGGACCTTCTTCCCATCCACGAACACATCACCGGAGACGAATGGCTCCAGGCCATAGATGCTCCGCACGATCTCCGATCGTCCGGACCCCAGCAAACCGTATAGTCCCACGATCTCGCCAGACCGTACACCGAAGGAGATATCCCGGAAACGCTTCTTGTGGGTCAAGCCCTCCACCCGCAGCCGCTCCTCGCCGAAGCTTCTGCAGTGGGCCTCATACATCTCCCCTTGATCGCGCCCCAGCATCATGTGGATCAGTTCTTTCTGGCTGGTGGTCTTGGCGGAGACCGTGTCGATCACAGCGCCATCCCGCATCACGGTGATGTTATCACAGATCTCAAACAGTTCATCCAGCCTATGTGAGATAAAGACAATGGATACGCCCTTGGCCTTCATTTTCCCGATCAGCCGGAACAGCGTGTCGACCTCCCTGCTGGTCAGGGACGAGGTGGGCTCATCCAGCACCAGTATCTTCGTATCCATCGCCAAACAACGCATGATCTCCACCAACTGCTGCTCGCCGATCTGCAATGTTCCCACCGTCTGTTCCGGATGGCAGTGCGTCAGTCCGAACTCCGCCAGCAGTTCAGCGGCCTTGGCGTGCATCTCGCGTTTTTTCACCACACCGTGGGCAGAGGGGAGGTGCTGGATAAAGATATTTGTTGCGATATTCAGCTCCGGAAACAGTGCCAGCTCCTGATGGATAAAGGATATCCCGTACTGGTTCGCTGTCTCTGCGTCCTTGATATGGATCTCCTGCCCGTTGAGATAGATCTTTCCGGCGTCTGCCTGATAGTCGCCGCCAAGTACCTTCATCAGCGTGGATTTTCCGGCTCCGTTTTCGCCGATCAATCCGCGCACTTCGCCTTTGTTCAGGGTAAAATCCACGTGCCGCAGCGCATATACGCCCGAGAATCGTTTTTCGATCCCCTGCATTTTCAATAGTTGCTCAGCCACATCGTTACCTCATTCTACTGTTTTGAATACTTGCTCTCCACCTCACGCAGCGCGGCCAGTCTTGCGTCATGGCGGCCGCCCTCATAGGTCTCCGTCAAGAACGTATCCAGTATATCCATCATATTGGCATATCCGATCACCCGGGAGCCGAAAACCAGCATATTGGCGTTATTGTGCCGTCTGGCCATTTTGCCCATGTACGAATCTGTACAAAGTGCGGCTCTGACGCCAGGTACCTTCCCGGCCGCCATACACATACCGATGCCAGTCCCGCAGATCAGAACGCCCAGCTCCGCCCCGCCTGTTGTGACAAGCCGTGCCGCGGCCTCTGCCACCGCAGGATAACCCTGCATCATCTCATTTTCGCAGATCTCCGTCACGTCCATGCCCCGGTCCCGCAGGTCCCGGACCAGCTGTGCCCGGTATTCCGCGCCGGCGTGCTCGCTTCCCACTACGATCTTCAAAACCATCTGCTCCCTTTCAGCTCCTCCAGCGCGCTCTCATACTGTTCCTTCGTGGGGGGCGTGTAGTGCAGCTGGGGCTGATCCAGCATATAGCTGCACCCCTTGCCCTTGATGGTATTGGCGTAGATCAGCGTCGGCCGTTCCTTGCAGGCATCCGCCGCCTCAAAGGCCGCGTCGATCTGATCCAGATCGTGCCCGTCGATCTCCACCACATTCCAGTTAAAGGCCCGCCATTTGTCCGCCAGCGGCTCCAGAGGCATGATTTCCTCCGTCCGACCGTCGTTCTGATACTTATTTCTGTCCAGGATCACTGTCAGGTTGTCCAGCTTCAGGTTGGGCGCGGCCATTGCCGCCTCCCAGATCTGCCCCTCGCCCTGCTCGCCGTCGCCTACGATAGCGTGGACCTTCACGTCCAGGCCGTCCATCTTAGCCGCGGCTGCCATTCCCACTGCGATGGACAGGCCGAAGCCCAGTGAGCCCGTGGTGGCATCAACACCGGGGATGTGTACGCAGGGGTGGCCCTGCAGCAGATGGCCGATTTCTCTCAGATGCAGCATTTCCTCTCGGGGAAAGAAGCCCGCCTCTGCCAGCGCCGCGTACCAAACAGGAGCCGCGTGCCCCTTGGAGAGCACCAGCCGATCCCGCTTCAACGCCTTCGGTTCATTGACATCATACCGCATACGGTTGAAATACAGGTATGCCATAATATCCGCCAGAGAGCAGGAACCGCCAGGGTGTCCGCTCTGCGCCTTATAGGTCATCTCGATCACATCTCTGCGCAGCTGCGTCGCCATGCTCTGCAGCGCTTCACGTTTTTCATTTGTCAGCATATTATCGCCCTCTCACTTCCGCGCCAATACGTTTACTGCCTTTTCCACGATCCGATCTGCTGTCAAACCGTACTTCTCCAGCAGCAGCGCACCGTTTCCGGATTCTCCGAAGGTATCCTCCAGAGCGACCCGTTCCACCGGCACCGGGACCGTCAGCGCAAGCGCCTCGGAAACAGCACCGAACAGGCCGCCGAAGCAGTTGTGGTCCTCTGCCGTTACGATGGCGCCCGTCTCCTTTGCCGCCTTAGTCAGCGTATCCACATCGATGGGCTTCACCGTCCGCATGTTGATGACCCGGGCGGAGATACCCTTCTCCTGCAGCTTTTCCGCCGCGATGAGGCTCTGCTCCACCATGACGCCGACGCCCACCAGGGTCACGTCCGTGCCGTCCCGCAGCGTCTCCGCCTGGCCCAGCTTCAGCTCTACGGCATCGGGGTCCTTATGTACATAACCGCCGACACTGCGGCCCAACCGTACATACACCGGACCGGGAGTGCGGATGGCCTCGAACACTGCCGCCTTCACCTCACCGGGGTCTGCCGCCACGATCACCTTCATGTTGGGCAGTGCCCGCATGATGGCGATATCCTCGATGGCCTGATGGGTAGCGCCGTCCTCGCCCACGCTGATACCGCCGTGGGTGGCAATGATCTTCACATTCATCTCAGGATAGCAGATGGTATTCCGGATCTGTTCGAAGGGCTTCTCCGTGGCGAACACACCATAGGCCGTCCAGATGACGGGGTGGCCAAAGGAAGCAATGCCTGCCGCGATGCTTACCGCGTCAGCCTCCGCAATGCCCACGGAGTAGAACCGCTCCGGCCACCGCTTCTTAAACTCGATGCTTCTGGTGGATTTCGACACATCCGCAGTCACAACGACCAACTCGGGAAACTGCTCACCTGCCGCGATAAACGCTTTTCCGAGTTCATCTCTAAAATTTCCGCTCATGAGATCACTCCGTCCTTTTAATTAAATGTTTAGTAAAATCGCTGTTGTCGTATCTGATAATTTTGATGAAAGTTTATCACCAGCGCCGCATTTTGTCAACAACAAATACCGGTATACTCATCTGTTTTGTACTTCATCTATGTTTTTTATGCACTATATTTTGTATTTTTAAGATTGTTTATTTGCTTTTCCGTCCATTTTTGATATTTTCAATGCGCAAAACACCGGTTTTCCACAAGTAATTCTTTTAAATTGCAATAAAATTTTATTAGAAATTTGTTCATAGTCACAATTTTTGCAAAACGCCTTTTCCCTCACCTGTCCAAATCACCCCAGCCTCCAAATTTACCAATCAGTTTTATTAAACTTTTGCATATTTTTTAAATTTGTTTATTGCATTTTCCATTCATATCTGCTAAAATAGCAACAAGACAAAATCTAGGAGTGGGACAATGACGATCAAAGATCTTGCTAAACTGACCAATACCTCGCCGGCCACCGTATCCCTTGCCTTGAACGGAAAAGCCGGCGTCAGCAGCGCTACCCGAGAGCGTATTATCAAAGCCGCAGAGGAAAACGGGTACATTTTACCCAAGCGAAGCGCGGCATTTTCAAGCAGCATCATCCGCTTGGTAGCGGTCTCTAAACCTAATACCAGTGGCATCCACAATTTTCGCACCACCTTTTTTGCCGAGATCATCAACTATCTCCAGACCCGTTGTTCTGAGTTGAATTACTCCATGATCTACTCTGTGGTCCCTCACAATGATTTTCTTCAGAGCATCCTCAGTCTGGAAAGTGTCCAGCCCTCTTGCGGGGTCATTGTCCTTGGAACCTATTTAGACAGCGGAGAGATCCCTCTGTTGCTGCAGTTGCCCGTCCCCTTTGTCCTGCTGGATCGAAACTGCACGATCCACAATTTAAATTCCGTCTCTATCAACAACTTTTCCGGTGCATATCTGGCTGTTGAAAATCTTATCCGCCACGGACACTCACATATAGGCTACATTTCCTCCTCACCCAATGTTTATAATCTGGAGGAACGGCATCGTGGCTTTCTCTCTGCCCTGCAGGCGCATGGGCTGTCTTTCGCTCCGAAGGATAATATCCCAACCAACAGCTATTCTGCGGATGGTGTAGAGCGGCTGAAGGCTGCGCTATCCGGCCGCAGCGATATACCTACGGCTTTCTTTTGTGAGAATGACTATACTGCGCTCTCTCTGATCAGTGCACTGACCCAGTTGGGATATTCCGTGCCGAGGGATGTTTCTGTCATCGGGTTTGACGATGTACCTGAGTGCAGCCTGACAACTCCGCCGCTATCCACCGTACATGTGGATCGTCAGGCGCTTGCTACTGCCGCTGTAGATCGCCTTCATTTGCTGATGACATCCTCCGGCATTACATCCCAAAGCATCCTCATCAATGTGAGTGTTCGTATACGTGCGTCTATCGCAGAACGAAAGTAAGGTCGGATATACAAGGAACGGCTGCTCTAGCGTTGAGCAGCCGTTCCTTATTTTCTTATTTTTGATTACTACAGCGCAGAATTTGAGCGCACATTACACTTTCAGATCATACAAACGATCACCTTGGGCAGTCTCCACAACAGCGATACTTGCCTCAACAAGCTGCAAGAAACTGCTCAGTCGTAAAGTTCAGTCTCCACGACGCACTCGGACTTGATCCTGCCCATCAGGGCTTGCAGCGCGTCCACAACGTGCGGGCGGATATCGCCGCCCACCAGAACATACATGATATCGTCCCTAACCGTGAGCTGTCCTTCATTCAGCCAGACTCTGATATAATAAATACCGTCCATCTGATACGTTTCCGTAATCGCCGCGTCGACCTTTTCCTTGTCGTAGGAAAACACCAGCCCCGTAACGGGCTTCGTATTTTCTGCTCCCTGCCGGACCTTTGCTTTGGCCGACTGGCGGACAACACCGTTGTGAACGAGATACATGCCGATCTTGGCGGCACCTTCGTCCTGCTTTGCTTCCTTCAGCCAGGCGTCCACGGACGGGCTTTCTTTTTTCATGCTCATTTGGCTTCCTCCCTGAAAAAATCTCCGTGGACGCCGCCTGTTTTGTGAAGCAGACGGATGTCCGTGATGCACATATCCTTCTGTACGGCCTTGCACATATCGTAGACCGTAAGCGCGGCGGTGGAAACTGCCGTCAGCGCCTCCATTTCCACGCCCGTCCTTCCATCACATGAGACGCTCGCTTCGATCTCCACGCTGCGTCTTTCTTCGTCCAGCCATAATTTCAGGTCGATGCCGCTGAGCAGGATCGGGTGGCACATCGGAATGATGTCCGGCGTGTGCTTCGCGCCCATCACGCCCGCGATCTGCGCAACGGTCAGAACGTCTCCCTTTTTCATGCCGCCGCTTTTGATCAGCGCAAATGTCTGCTGGTTTACCAGCACCCGTCCGGCGGCAACGGCCGTGCGGGTGGACACCGGCTTTTCGCCCACATCCACCATTTTTGCCCGGCCCTGATCGTTAAAATGCGTAAAATCCGGCATAATTATCCTCCGATCTGGTTCATGTTCCGGCCCGCTTCGCTCCGGCGTTGAGCGGAAAGCTCAGCGTGACGTGCAGGCTTGGCCACGATCGCCTGCCGGAACGCGGCAAGCATTTCATCGTAAGACAGCCCTTTGATGGGGAACTCGTCACTTGAATGAAGACACGGCTTGATCTTCCCGTCGGCGGTCAGCCGCAGGCGGTTACAGCTCCCGCAGAAGTGGTCGCTCACGGGGCTGATAAGGCCAATGTTTCCGTATGCGCCGGGGAGGCGGTAAAGCCTTGCCACACCGCCGTCAGGCGAGATGGGCTGCGCCTCCGGAAGCTTTTCAAGCACGGCCTTCGCCGGCAGGAACGCCTCCTCCCCGAACTCGTCGCGGGCCTGCATCGGCATCAGCTCAATAAAGCGCACGTCAACGGGATACCGCCTTGTCAGTTCCGCAAGCGCCGGAATTTCATCATCATTGCAGCCGCCGATCAGGACGGCGTTGACCTTGACCTTCTCAAAGTCCGTATTCAGTGCCGCGTGAAGTCCCGCCAGCGCGTCCGAAAGCGTGCCCCAGCGTGTGATGCGGGCGTATTTATCAGGATCCAGCGTGTCCAGACTCAGGTTGACCCGCTTCACACCGGCCTGTTTCAGTTCTTCGGCATACTTCGGAAGCAAAACGCCGTTCGTCGTGATGCAGACCTCGCGGATACCCGGGACGGCGGCGCAGTTTTTGCAGATGGAGATGATGTTCTTCTTCACCAGCGGCTCTCCGCCCGTGATGCGCAGCTTTGAGACACCAAGACTTGCCGCGGCGCGAACCGCCTGCACCATCTCTTCTTCCGTCAGCATATCGTTGTGCGCTTTTTTGCAGATTCCTTCCTCCGGCATACAGTACCGGCAGCGCAGATTGCACCGCTCGGTCACCGAGAGCCGCAGATAGGTGATCGTCCTTCCAAATGAATCTGTCATGCCGCCGCTCCTTTTGCTGTTCTTTTATTACCATACCGCATGGGGGAAAAAAGTCAAGTGATTTTCTCAAAAAACACACTGGGGTACTTGCATTTTATAGTTTGCCGTATTATAATAACGGTGTTATTGATAATGGCATTATTGATGAAGGGAGTGAGCGGCGTATGACCACAAGAAACCATTCTCTGGATGACGGGATCGTTCAGGCGGCTTATGCGGAGTTTCTGGCTCAGGGCTTTCAAAAGGCATCCCTTCATAAGATCGCGGAGAATGCCGGCGTGACCACCGGGGCCATCTACACCCGCTATAAGAATAAGGACGCGCTGTTCGTCAGTCTCCTACAGGATTTTCTGGGCAATATGGAGGAAACCTTCGCACCCGCTGTGCAGGAGTACGAGAAGGCCCGGCGATCCGGCACCACGGAGGCGCTGCTTCAGGCCATCGACTTTGAAGAGCGCATCTATATGAAGCTGCTGACCGAGCACTACGACGAATGTACTTTGTTTTTCAGCCGCAGCGACGGCAGCTCCGTGGAGGCGATGCTGAATGAACTGATGCGGCGCAAAACGGAGGAAACCGTTGCGTTTTTCCGTCAGGTCTATGGAAAAGCCCCCAATGCCGACGCACTCCGGCTGCTGATGGGCTCCCAGTTCTGGTACTTCCGGCAGCTGCTGAATGAGCATCTGGCAGAAGATAAGATGTTTAACTGTCTGCACGCGCTGCTGGATTTCTTCAACGCCGGATGGCGGCAGCTATGCGACACACTGAAATAAATCATTAAAAGAGCCGGACGGTCTACCCGTCCGTTTCTTACGGCGCGCGGTTAGATTCTGCTAACCAAAGGAAAAGAGAATTACATGATCGATTTTGAGTTTGCATTTCAATACGCGGAGGAACAACGGGCCGCGCTGCAAAAAATCAGCGGCAGTATCCCGGCGGGGCGCTGCGTGGTGCTCTGCGGCGGCAGCGGCTGCGGCAAGTCCACGCTGCTGCGGTGCCTTAACGGACTGATCCCCCAGTTTTACGAGGGCGAGCTGAAAGGCTTCTGCCGCCTGAACGGGCAGGACACCGCCGGTATGAGCATCGGTGAGATCGGCGAGCTGGCCGTCTCGGTCTTTCAGGATCCCCGCAGCCAGTTTTTCACCGTGAACAGTTCCAATGAGGTGGCCTTCGGGCTGGAAAATCACGGCTTACCGCAGGAGGAAATACGGCAGCGGGTGGACGAGGCGTTTCGGGTGTTTCATCTGGAACGGCTGAAAGACCGCAACGTCTACGAGCTGTCCAGCGGTGAGCGGCAGCTGGTCTCCATTCTCTCGGCATGGGCCATGGACACGGACATCTTCCTGCTGGACGAGCCCACGGCGAATCTGGATTTCGCCGCCACGCAGCAGCTGAAAAGCATCCTGCTGACACTGAAAAAGCAGGGCAAGACGCTGCTGCTCAGCGAGCACCGGCTCTACTATCTCGCTGATATCGCCGACGAATACTGGGTCATGGCGGACGGCGAGATCAAAGGGAAATACACCGCCGAAGAAGCAAAGGCGTTTTCGCCGGAGCAGCGAAAAGCGCTCTCCCTGCGCACCCTCGACCTTGCCGGTATCGCCGTACCGGAGAAGCCGCAGCCGCCGGAGACGACGGCACTCTCCCTTTCGGATGTCCGCTATACATACGGCAGAAAGGCGGGCGCTACCCTCTCCGGCGTCAGCCTTTCCGTCCGGGGGCATGAGATCGTGGGACTTGTGGGGGCCAACGGCTGCGGCAAGACCACCCTCGGCAAGCTGATAGCGGGACTTTACAAGCCCTCCAGCGGACAGATATCCCTGTTCGGCAGGGCGCAAAGACCGAAGCGGCTGCAATCGCAGGTGCTGTTCATCATGCAGGAGGCGGAGTTCCAGTTCTTCACCAACTCCGTTCTGCACGAGCTGCAATACGGCCATGCGGTGACTCCGGAGTTTACCGCGAAAGCGGAAGCACTGCTGAAAAGCATGGACATGTGGGAATGCCGTGACCGGCACCCGTTTGCCCTCTCCGGCGGACAGATGCAGCGGCTGACGCTGATGATGGCGTATCTCTCTGATAAGCCCATCGTCGTGCTGGACGAGCCCACGGCGGGGCAGGACGCGGAAAGTCTGGAGCGGTGTGCGGCGCTGATCCGGGAAATGCGGAAGGAGAAAACCGTCCTTATCATCACCCATGATCTGGAACTGATCGCCAGCGCCTGCGACCGCTGTATCGGGCTGTCAGGCGGACAGGTGGAAAGAGAGTTTCCCGTACAGTCGGCGCGTGAGCTGCAAACCATCCGGCAGTATATGGAGGATCTCCGCTCTGCCGAGGCAGCGCCGCAAAAGCCGCATAAGGAGCTGTTCCATCCTGTGACGAAGCTGGCTTTCTGGCTGGCCCTGATGGTGGTGATCTCCACCGCCAACAATCATCTGGTCTACGCGGCCTACGCGGCGCTGCTCCTGCTGACCATCGCCGACGGCTGGCTGGGAACGGCGCTTACGGGCGGCGTAAGCTTCGGGCTTTTGTGGGCGGCCAACGCATTGCTGCCCAACACGGTATTCTCCTTCATGCTGGTGCTGTTCCCGCGGATCATTGCCATCGCCATCTCCATGCGGACGCTGATCGGGCGGAACGAGGCCAGCCGCACGCTGGCGGCCCTGCGCAATATGCACCTGCCGGAGCGGCTCATTATGATCGTTGCTGTCATCTTCCGGTTCTTCCCGGTGCTGTCGGGGGACATGAAGCTGCTGCGGCAGTCCATCGCCACTCGCGGCGCGTTCCGGACACTGGGCGAAAAGCTTCGCGCCCTGCCCGCCTACCTGGAGATCCTGACCATCCCCATGGCGCTGCGGGTCATCCGCATTGCCGAGACCCTGTCCGCCTCCGCCGAGACACGGGGCATCGACCTGAAGCGCCGCAAGAGCAACTACCTGTCGCTCCGGTTCTCCCCGTGGGACGTCGTGTTCGGCGTCGTTCTGCTGGCGGCTGTCGCCGCCGGTCTCATTCTGTGATCGCCGCCATTAGGCCTTCAAAATAGAAAATATAACAAAGGAGTCTTTCCCATGAGCACTGCAACCACCAATAAGCTGAAAATCAAGGACATCATCACCATTGTCCTGCTGGCCCTTATCAACGTCGTGATCTTCTTCGCCAGCTCCGCGCTGTACGCAACGCCCGTCACCATCATCCTGATGCCGGTGTTCTTCGCGCTGCTGGAGGGCGTGATCTACTTCATGATCGGCACCAAGGTGAAAAAGCCCGGCGCTATCCTGATTTACAGCATCGTCCGCGCCATTATGGGCGGGTATCTTCCATACATCGTGCTGTTCATCCTCTCCGGCGTGATCGCGGAGCTTCTGCTGTGGAAGATCGGTTACGGCAGCGCCAAGGCGCTGACCATCAGCTATATCATCAATCAGGTGCTGGCCGCCTTCGGCAGCACCATCATCCCCTACGCCATCGCCGCCAAGGCCATGGCCGGACAGGCGGTCTCCGACGGCCGTCAGGACAACATTCTGGCCGCGTCCGAGCTGTTGCAGTCCTGGGTCTCCGTGGCGCTGGTGGTGGGCGTGATCGTGGCCGCGTTCATCGGCGCTGCCATCGGCAAGCGCATCGTGAAGAAGCATCTGGCGGCGTGATACAGGTCGAAGGAGCTGCCAATGAACAAAACCTCTGAACCCAAGCGCTCCGCCGCCTCGTGGCTGATGGAGCTGGCGGAGGGCCGACGGGGCGAATACGCCCTGAGCATTCTGGCGGCGCTGCTGGGCGTCGCCTGCTCCCTCGCGCCGTATTTCATCATCATTCAGATCATCACCGCGCTGGTAAACGGCACGGCGGAGCTCTCCCGGTGCCTGACGCTCTGTGGGTGGATGGCGGGCTTCTGGGTGGTGCGCTATGTGCTGCACAGCGTGTCCACCTCCCTCTCCCACCACGCCACCTTCCATGTGCTGGCCAATACCCGCGTCCGTCTGCTGGACAAGCTGGCCACGCTGCCGCTGGGCACGGTGCTGGACCGTTCCTCCGGTTCCTATAAAAACATCATCGTGGAACGGGTGGACTCCATCGAAACGACCCTCGCCCATCTTCTGCCGGAAATGACCGCCAACATCGTGGGAGCGCTGGCGGTGCTGGTGCTGCTGTTTATCGAGGACTGGCGCATGGGGCTTTCCATGTTCATCGTCCTGCCGCTGGGGATCCTCTGCTTCATGTCCATGTTCAGCGGGTACAATGAAAAATTCCAACGCACCGTCACCTCCACAAAGGCCCTGAACGACACCGCCGTGGAGTACATCGGCGGCATTGAGGTCATCAAGGCCTTCGGCCAGTCCAAAACCAGCTACGCAAAGTTCGTCTCCGCCGCCAAGGAGGGCGCCGACTGCTTCATCGACTGGATGCGGGGCAGTCTGTTCGGTCAGGTGGCGGGCATGGCCATCTTCCCTTCCACGCTGCTGGGCATTTTGCCGGTGGGCTGCCTGCTCTATATGCGCGGCACGCTCTCGGCGGAAACGTTCCTGACGGTCATCGTCCTGTCCTTCGGCGTCATGCAGCCGCTGATCACCGCCTTTTCCTACACCGACGATATCGCCCAGGTGACCACTATCGTGGGCGAGGTGGCGGACGTTCTCTCCGGCGAGGATATGCAGCGTCCGGAGACGGCGGAAAAGTTGCCGGTGGACAATTCCATTGCGCTGAAAAACGTCCGCTTCGCCTACCACGACAAGGAGGTGCTCCACGGCGTCAGCCTGCACATCGAGCCGGGGACGGTCAACGCGCTGGTGGGGCCTTCCGGCAGCGGAAAATCCACCATTGCCCGCCTGATCGCTTCCCTTTGGGATGTGAAGGACGGCGTGATCGAGTTGGGCGGCGTGGATATCCGCACCCTGCCCTTGACTGAGTGCACGAAGCGTATCGCCTATGTGTCGCAGGACAACTACCTGTTCGACCTCACGGTGATGGACAATATACGCATGGGCAGAAAGGGTGCGAGCGACGAGGAAGTCATTGCCGCCGCCAGGGCCTGCGGCTGCCACGAGTTCATCATGGGGCTGGAACACGGCTATCAGACCGTGTGCGGTGCGTCCGGCGGGCACCTGTCCGGCGGTGAGCGGCAGCGCATCTCCATCGCCCGTGCCATGCTGAAGGACGCGCCTATCGTCATTCTGGACGAAGCTACCTCCTACACCGATCAGGAGAATGAGGCGGTCATTCAGTCGGCGCTGGCCCGGCTGGTGCAGGGCAAGACCCTGCTGGTCATTGCCCACCGGCTGTCCACCATTGCCGACGCCGACCAGATCATCGTGGTCAATCAGGGCAGCATCGAAGCCGCCGGCACACAGGAGGAACTTCTTGTCTCCTGCCCACTCTATAGGACCATGTGGGAAGCCCACATCAGCGTCAAGGACGACGGGGAGGTGGCGTGATGTTCCGGACACTGAAAAAATTCTTCGCCTTCTGCGGCGCGGACAACCGCAAAATGTTTGTGGCGTCCATCTGGCTGGGCGTGGTCAGCGCCATCTGCTCCGCCATGCGTATCCCTGCCGCTGCTATCGTCATTCAGGCACTGCTGGAAAAGAACGTTACCATGACCACGCTCTGGACGAGCCTTGGCGTCATCGTCGTCTCGCTGGTGGTGACCATTGCCATCAACATGAAATCCACCATGCTCCAGACCCGTGCGGGCTATCGGGCCTGCGCCAACAAGCGCATCGAGATCGCGGAGCATCTGCGATACCTGCCCATGGGCTGGTTCAATGACAACAGTCTCGGCGAAGTGACCTCCGTCACCACCAACACCATGGAGAATATGGCCAATGTGGCCACCCGCGTGGTGATGGTCACGACCCGCGGCTTCCTGACCTCCGGCATCATCGCGGTGATGATGTTCCTCTTTGACTGGCGCATGGGGCTTATCACGCTGGCGGGACTGGTGCTGTTCTTCGTTGTCAACGCCGCCATGCAGCGGGCAGAACAGGCGCTGGCCCAGCGGAAATTCAACGCCGACGAGCGGCTTGTCTCCAAGGTGCTGGAATATGTGCAGGGCATCGCCGAGGTCAAGAACTTCGACCTGACCCACGACTCCACCACGCAGGTACACGCCGCCGTGGAGGAGGCCCGCAAAGCATCCTTCGGTATGGAGCTCCCGTCGGTACTCTATGTGCTGGCGCAGTTCGTCATCAACAAGCTCACCGGTATTGCCGTCTGCGCCGCGGCTATCGCCTTTTACTTCGGCGGCACCATGGCCCTTACCAACTGCCTGCTGATGCTGATCTGCTCGTTTATCCTCTTTGAGCAGCTGGACAGCGCAGGCAGCTTCTCCTCCCTGTTCCGCTCCATCGACATCGGCGTGGACAAGGCCAACGCCATTCTCCGCGTCGCGCCTATGGACATCGACGGCGAGGAGCTGATGCCGGAGCGGGAGGATATCGCCCTCTCCCATGTGGACTTCTCCTATGACAGCAAGCCCATTCTGCGGGACGTGTCCCTGACCATTCCGGAGAAAACCACCGTCGCTATTGTCGGCCCCTCCGGCAGCGGAAAGACCACCCTGTGCCATCTCATGGCCCGCTTCTGGGACGTGCAGGGCGGCAGCGTGCGCCTTGGCGGCCGGGATATACGGGAATATAGCTATGACAGTCTCATCCGCAACTTCTCCTTCGTGTTCCAGCGGACATATCTCTTCTCTGACACCATCGCCAACAACATCCGCTTCGGAAAGCCCGATGCCTCCATGGAGGAGATAAAGGCCGCTGCGAAAAAGGCCCGGTGCTATGACTTCATTATGGCGCTGCCGGACGGCTTCGATACCGTCATCGGCGAGGGCGGCGCGACCCTGTCCGGCGGCGAACGCCAGCGCATCTCCATCGCCCGGGCCATTATGAAGGACGCGCCCATCATCATTCTGGACGAGGCCACTGCCAACGTTGACCCGGAGAACGAAAAGGAGCTGATGGAGGCCGTCGCCGAGCTGACCCACAACAAGACGGTCATCATGATCGCCCACCGGCTCAAGACCGTGCGCAATGCCGACCGGATCTTCGTGGTGGATCACGGCCAGATCGTCCAGCAGGGCACCCACGGCGAGCTGGTCGCCGTGGATGGGCTCTACCGCCGTTTTGTGGTGGAGCGCCAGCAGGCCGCCGGCTGGAAGGTCTGAGTTCCCTCACATGATAGAAAAAGCCCGTATCAGCGTTTTGCTGATACAGGCTTTTTTCAATTCAGTCTTTACCTCCTGTGACCGTCCGGCAGAATCAAAAGGTGTCGGCCAGAAACGGGCGGATGGTCCGGATATAGTCTTCCGGCTTCAGCACTGTGGACAGATGTCCGCCGGAAACGTAGGACACCTTCGGCCCGTGCATCAGCCGGATCAGATCCTGCTGCATTGCGCCGGAGAAAAAGTCCTGATCCGGCAGGATAAGAAGGATCTTTCCCGCAAGCGCCGCGAAGTCAGCCTCTGTCACGGGCTTCTGGTTCATGAGGTCGGCCAACAGGCTGGAGATATGCACGTCCTTTTCCTGCTTGAAATCTTTGAAGATCGTCTCGAACATATCCTGCGCGTATGCGATCTCTTCCGGAGTTTCATTGCGGATGTGGCTCATTCCCGCTTTGATGAGCGTCGGCTTGAGCTTTTCGTAGTTGCAGTGCTTCATGTACCACAGCATCAGCGGCGCGAAAAAGTATTGCTTTTTCAGGCTTTTCAGCGTGTTCGCGTCCATGCCGCCGGTGGAAATGAGGAGCAGACCGCCGGTCTCTCCTGGATATTTCTGCACGTAGATCTGGGCCACCATGCCGCCATCACTGGCACCAACGAAAATCGGCGCCGCAATGCCGAGCCTTTGTAAGAAAGCGCGCATCCCGGTGACAAGCTCCTGATTGGTACGCAGCTCCTGCGGATAGTCGAACAGAAGAACACGGCAGTCCCCGGCAAGCGGCTCCACATAGTCCATCCACATTTCCAGCGTGTTCATGCCGCCGTTCAGGAACACCAGCGTTTTCCCGTTCTCCCTGCCGCTCAGCAAATAGCGGAACTGTGCACCGTCGACCGTCACCGTTTCGCACGGATGTGCCGCCGTGAAGCGTACTACTTTTTCCGAATACAACATGACTTTTTCTCCTCCTTTCAGGAACGCGGCGCAAGCGCCCTGACGTTCTTCATCATGGCCAGCAGTCCGCCGTACATCCAGAGGTTGCCCACGCTGATCCACGCGTAGGTGATGGCGTTGACCCACGGCTGGTTGTCGAACACATTCAGCAGCATGGCCGCCGCCATGCCGATGGGCAGAGAGAACACCCAGCACCACTTCGGATAGGGCGTCAGTCCCTTTGCGAACGCCTGTATCTGCGTGACCGCCAGGATCAGGAAAAACACCCAGAACAGCGCAAACGCAGGCAGCAGGAAATACGCCGCGTAGTTCCACACAAGGGCCTCCGCAAGGCCGTGCTTCGTCAGGAATACCATGGCGCACACCGGCACATGAAAGCCGCAGCCGCCAAAGATCACATAGCCAAAAATGCCTGCCCGATAGCGGTGGGCATATTGGGGTGCCCGCTCCGCCATCAGCCGGTAGACGCCGAAATAGCACAAGCCCTCGATAGTGATGCCGAAAAGCCCCAGCATGGCCGCGGCAAAAATGCCGCCGTCAGAGGTGCCGGTATAGGCGGAGAGCATCCGGCCAAGCCCCTCCAGCGTCTCATCCTCCACACCCCAGCCGAGGATCATATCACCGATCAGCGTCAATAATGCGCCGAACAGCCCGACGCGGAACAGATGCGCGATGCGCGGCCAGTCCAGCTGACGTGAAATACCGATGTCGTTAAATTCCTTCATTTTTCTGCCTCCCGTGATCATTCTCACAAAAGCGTACACAGCCACGCCGCCGCGGCGCAGGCAGGGATGTAGATGATAAAGTGCCGGATGTGCGTCCGCTTGTTGTACCCATACATGTGTGGGCCCACCACGCCTTTCAGCTCCGGATAAAAGTGGGGAAAGAAGTTAGAGTGGCACAGCAGCACCCAGTCGAAGAACAGGATGTCGTAGACTTCCATGGCATAGAGCATGATAAGAAACCGGACGAAAAAGCGCAGGAAGCTGAAATCATTTCGGACGCCGTCCCAAATGGCGAGGGCCGCCGCACCGAGGAAAAGGAAAATGGCGAACACCTCTATCAACCAACCTACCGCATGGGCGCCGGGAAACCGCTCCTTCCGGTCGGGGATGGCGGCCAGATTCTCCTTGGGCGCGGAGGAAAAGAACCTCTTGTCCTGAATGAACCCAACTCCACCGTACAGGACGAGGAAATAGGCCAGAAAAATCATAAGCGTGGCGATAATGGTGATTTTCATGTTGTCCTTCGCTTCCTTTGTACCCGTTACTGTTTTTCCGCAGCGGGATATCGGATAAGGTCGTACATCTTGCCGTATTCGCCCATGTCCCGCACGCCGACCAACTCCATGCCAAGATGGACATATTTGTCACACTTTGACTGGGCGTCGGTCTCCAGGATCACCGGCACACGAAGGCGGTCACCCTCGGCAAAGGCGATGTCCATGACCTTCCGCATATAGCCCTGCCCCTGATACTGCTCCCGCACGCAGACAAGCCCCACAAAGATGTAGGGCTTTTTCTCTTTATCCATGCGGCTCTGGAGGGACATCCCTCCCCGCTTCATAGCCGCAGCGAAGCCCATGAGCCGTTTCAGGCTGGAGTTGCGCAGCATACCCTGCGCGATGGGCCACATGGTCTTAAAGCCCAGCTTTTCCTTCGGCAGCTTATAGGCGATGTAGCCCTCGCCGCGCTGACTCGTGGTGTAGAGAAAGCCGCCCCGCAGCATCCCCCGCACATAGGCACAGATATACTCCTCCGTCGCGTCCTTGCCGGAAAAGGCGGCGGTCATCCCCGTTTCCTGTCCGTAGTCATAGTAGCCAAAGGCGTGTCCGATATCGTGGATCGCGCTTTCTTCCAGTGTTGTGACCTTCATGGTGTCTCCCCTTTCGGTTTTGTGATCTGTCGTTACCATTCACAGCAGCGTTCCAGCTCCGATACCAGCAGTATTACTCCGCCTTGCGGCAGACGAACCAGACAATGCTTTTCAAATCACCCATGTCCACATCCGCGTACATCCTCTCCAGCCGCGCTTTCAGGCTGGCGACTGTCTCGTAGGGCGGTGTGAAGAACCCCGCCTTTTCGTAAGCGTGCCGGATGAACCAGTCCGTCCGCTTATGCTCTCCCTGCACATAGAAGCAGCCGCAGAAGGTCCCGCCGGGCTTCAGCACCCGGAAAACCTCCCGGTAGGCGGCCTCCTTGTCCGGAAAGGCATGGAACCCGTTCAGCGACAGGACAACGTCAAAGGTGCCGTCCTCATAGGAGAGTGCACCCACGTCCCCCTGCTGAAAGGTCACGTTTTTCAGATGCAGATGGTCTGCCTTTTCCCGCGCCTGTCCCATCATATCCGCCGAATAATCCAGGCAGGTAACCTCTGCCTCCGGCAGCGTCTGATACACCGGCATGGTCAGGATGCCCGTTCCCACCGGCACCTCCAGCAGCCTGCCGGAAAAATGCTCCGGAATCCCGGACAGTGCCTTTTCCAGATAGGCATCACACTCCGCCTTGTCCATATCCCACACCAGACGGCACACCGCTTTCCCGCTCAGCGTGGTGCAGGTGATCATGCCGTCATAAAAGCTGTTGCTGCCCGTCAGCCGGTAGGCGCCGCGAATGGCTTCTTTCCGTTCCATTTTTACTTTCCCCCTGAATTGTATAGGTGGTAGTTAGAGGTCGCTAACTCCGTGTCTTATGGAAAGCCGCGTTTCCGCGGCTGTTCCGGTTATGACATTCCTTCGACCGTATCGTAGCAAAGGCTGCTTCCTGTGTCAAGAGGTTGAAGGGGGTATTTTGCGATGATTATACCTTTCCCAGTTTCTCCAGGCGGGATATGATCGAGCCGGAGGTCCGCTTAAAATGTGCGCAAAGCTCCTGTTTTTTCATACCCGCATCGAATAAGCGGCACAACTCGCTGTCCAATTCCTCCGTCCACGGTTTTCCGTTGTTCTCCGGCAGAGGATCCTTCCTTTTGCGGGACAATTCTTCTACGGCACAATGCAGCGCGCGAACGATCTCGCCTTTGTTGCAGACATGGTCATCCGGCAGCACTTCGCCGGTCAAAGGGTCGATGCCATCCGCCAAAACCTCCAGCAGTTCTTTTGCCCGTTGGATATCCATGGTAGCCCCTCCTTATTTTCTCTCTTGCTATATAGTCTACCACACATTTTGCCGCTATGAAAGTACATTCTTCTCTTACAGGATCTTGTCAACTCCGGCGCAAGCCGCTGGTATTAAAAAAACGCCGCCTGGGTCAAAAGCCCTCTGAAACCGTTGATCTCAGAGGGCTTTTCCCTTGACACGCTATTCATGGATCCTTCCGTGCGATCTTCCGGTACTCGATGGGCAATATTCCCGTGCTCTTCTTGAACAGCCCGGCAAAGCGGCTGGACGTAGAATAGCCGATCATCTGGGCGATCTGGCCCATGGTGAAATCCGTATCGATCAGCAGATGCTCCGCCTGACTCATGCGCCTGCCCTGAATGTACTGTGTGACGCTGCACCCGAACTGCCGCTTGAAGCAGCTTTTCAGCTTGCTTTCGCTCATGCAGGCGATGCTGGCAAGGCGGGACAGCGGGATATCGAAAGCATAGTGGTCTGCGATATAGCCGGCGACGTTCTCAAGTCCCGCAATATCCGCCCGTGACAGCGGGTGCGCGTTTTGGACGGCCTGCTTTTTCTGATTGTCTACCACAAGGGCGATGGCCTCCGTGACTTTCGCCTCATAGAACAGCGCGGCGGCGATCCCGTCGCCGCGATAATTTTCGATCTCAAACAGCAGCTTGGACATGGCAGGAAAGTCCGCCGCCTGATCGACGCTCTGGAACGTGGCGGAAAGGTCGAAATATGCGTCCGGATACTGCTTCTTCAGATAATCCTCATAATACGCCGGGAAAATCTCGATCCCGACGGAATGAATGGGGATACGCTTATGGATGATAGCCTTGTAGTTCTGCTTGCCTCCCACAATGGTCTGGATGCTCCCCGCCGACAGACGGCGATAGGGATTCAGCTCCTCTCCGGAGATCGAATCGTATCTGGTAATACTGATCCCCTCCGGGGCAAGCTCCAGCGCCGTAGTGGTTTCACCGAAGCGGCTTGCCCAGCAATCGAAGTGGCTCATGCCCATCTCTTGCAGCCGGTCATGCTGTAAGTAGCGCTGAATGGTGTAAAGCTCTGTCATGGAGTTGGAAACCGGGGTGCCGGTGGCAAACACTACACCGCGCCCACCGGTCAGCTCGTCCATGTAGCGGCACTTGGAGAACATATCCGAGGATTTCTGCGCATCGGTGGTAGAAAGCCCCGCCACGTTCCGCATCTTCGTATAAAGAAAAAGGTTCTTGTAATTGTCCGATTCATCCACGAACATCCTGTCCACGCCGAGCTGCTCGAAGCAGATGACATCATCCTTGCGGTCGCTGGCTTGCAGCTTTTTCAGCCGTGCTTCCAGCCCCTTTTTCGTGCGCTCCAGACTTTTGATGGTGAAGCTGTTGCCGCCCGCAAGTTTGGTATCCATAATGCCGTCCGTGATTTCCTCAATCTGCTGGCGCGGCAAGCGCTCCTGCCGCTCCGGGCTGATGGGGATACGCTCAAACTGCGAGTGGCCGATGATAACGCCATCATAGTCGCCGGTGGCGATACGGGCGCAGAATTTCTTGCGGTTGCGGGTTTCAAAGTCCTTTTTTGTGGTGACGAGGATGTTGGCCGAGGGGTAGAGGCGCAGGAACTCCGTCGCCCACTGGTCAGTCAAATGGTTCGGCACGACAAAGATGGATTTCTGGCACAGCCCCAATCGCTTGGATTCCATTGCGGAGGCCACCATTTCAAAGGTCTTGCCCGCGCCGACTTCGTGTGCCAGCAGCGTATTTCCGCCGTACAGCACATGGGCAATGGCGTTCTTCTGATGCTCCCGGAGGGTGATTTCGGGATTCATCCCAGAGAAAACAATGTGGCTGCCGTCATACTCGCGGGGGCGGGTGCTGTTCATTTCCTCGTTGTACTGCCGTACCAGCGTTTCACGCCGCTCCGGGTCTTTCCAAATCCAGTCCTTGAACGCATCCCGGATGAGCTGCTGCTTCTGTGCGGCAAGGGTCGTTTCCTTGCCGTTGAGAACACGGCGTTCCCGCCCGTCTGCATCCTCGATGGTGTCGTAGATACGAACATCTCGGAGGTTCAGGGCATCCTCCAGCAGCCGGTAGGCGCTGGCGCGGTCTGTGCCGTAGGTGGTGTACGCCGCCACATCATCGTCACGGATCAGGCTCTTGTGGGATACCTGCCATTCGGCGGTGTATGGGACATAGCTGACCTCGATACGCCCGCGCAGATAATGGGGCGTATCAAAGGTTTCGTACATGAACTGCTCGATGTACTTGGTATCAAGCCATGTTGCCCCCAGCCGCACCTCGATTTCGCTGGCTTCAAGGTCTTTCGGCTGTGCTGCGATCAGAGCATCCACATTCCCGGCGAAGAACGGATCACGCTCTGCCACACGCTGCGCGGTGCGGAGCTTTCGCCGCACATTCCCGGAGAGGTATTCATCCGCCGTCTGCCAGCCCTTTGCCCAATGCTCGCCGCCGCTCTCTAAATCGAATGGGCCACTGGTGGGGTCTTTGTAAATGACACCCTTCAAGTCCTCGACGATCTGCGGGATTTTCTCGCTGCCGCCCATGAGGGAGGCCATAAAGCTGAGATCGACGCAGGCTCTTTCCCCGATGGAAACAGCAAGGGCTTCGCTGGCAGTATCCACGGATTCCACGCTGCGCTGCTGCTTGATGGTGCGCTTATGGACCATATCCGCCTTGCGCTTCAGCTTGCCCTCATCGTCCAGCACCTCCAGCGAACAAAGAAGGTAGTAGGAAGAATCGTCGGCGAACGCGAGACGGTTTGCCCGGTCATTGATAAGACCGTACTTCGCGGAGAACGCATCATATAGACGGTTTAGCTCGGCCTGTGCATCCTGAATTTGGCTTTCTGCGCTGTACTCGTCCATTTGCAGGGCAATCAGCTCATTCACACAATCCCGCAGCGCGACCATGCCTTTAATACGCTCGGCGGCGGTGGCGTTCAGCTCCGGTTTGACCATGCGGCTGTTTTCCCGGTAGTACACCGCGCCGTCCACCACGGCATAGGAGTAGTTTTTCATATTGGGGTCTGCGGGGATGGAGGTGTCAATCTGTTCGCCCTCGCCCAGCTCTGGCAGCTCCGCTTCCTGATAGGTGCCGCGAATGTTTTTTACGGCATCATGGAGCTGATCTGCCAGTTCCAGCCCCTCAATGGGTACAACGGTGAAATCCTGCTTGCCGTATTGGGTGCTTTCGGAGGTCTGCCTGCCGAGAATCATCTCCGGGTGGTCAACAAAGTAGCTGTTGACGGCAAAACCGTCCTCGTTCCGGTCGAGGTGTACCCAATCCGGTTCAATGTCGATGGGCTGGTCGCGCTTTTGGAGAAAGAGAATGTCCGAAACCACATCCGTACCGGCGTTGGCGCGGAACGCATTGTTTGGCAGACGAATGGCACCCAGCAGCTCCGCCCGCTGTGCGATGTACCTGCGGACTTCGGGCGATTGCTTGTCCATCGTGTAGCGGGAGGTCACGAACGCGATCACGCCGCCCGGACGCACTTGGTTGAGCGTTTTTGCAAAGAAGTAGTCGTGAATGGAAAAACCGAGCTTGTTGTAAGCCCGGTCATCTACCTGATATTGTCCGAATGGGACGTTGCCCACGGCGAGGTCGTAAAAGTCTTTTCTATCCGTTGTTTCAAAGCCCGCGATGGTAATATCTGCCTTGGGGTAAAGCTGCTTGGCAATGCGTCCGGTAATGCTGTCCAGCTCCACGCCGTAGAGCTTGCTGCACTTCATGGATTCCGGTAGGCAGCCAAAGAAATTGCCGACGCCCATCGACGGCTCTAAAATATTGCCGGTCTGGAAGCCCATATTGCCGACAGCTTCATAGATCGCCTTGATAACGGTAGGACTGGTGTAGTGGGCGTTCAGCGTAGACGCTCTGGCCGCAGCGTATTCCTCCGGGGAAAGTGTGGCGTACAGCTCTGCAAACTCGTCCGACCAGTTTGACTTATTCTCATCGAACGCATCCGCCAGACCGCCCCAGCCAACGTAGCGGGAGAGGATTTCCTGCTGTTCAGGACTGGCCTGCACCCCCTCAAACTCCAGCTCTTGCAGGAGATGGATAGCTGCCATGTTTGCCCGGAATTTCGCTTTTGCGCCGCCGACACCGAGAGCGTCATCGGTGATGTGGAAATTCTGCGCGTTGCGGTGGCTTTCTGCCTTGAAGTCGGCGTAAGCGGCCTGCTCCGCAGCGGCGACGCTGGGAAAGTCCTGCCACTCGCCGTCAATGGGGATGGATACCGCAGGGCGGGGTGCGGGAGGCTCGTCAATCTCGGCCTGAGAGATGGCATCCTTAAAATCAGGCACAAACTCGCCCATTTCCGAAAGTGCCGCGCGGCCTT
Source organism: bacterium (assembly GCA_963640475.1). Lineage (GTDB taxonomy): Bacteria > Bacillota > Clostridia > Oscillospirales > Oscillospiraceae > Vescimonas. The sequence continues at coordinate 32,387 of CAVHYW010000018.1, forward strand.
CATGCTCCAAAGTCAGCCGTTCTTCCTCGCTCATGGCGGGAGGTTCAGGCTCAGCGGGTTCCGCGGCGGGCGGGTCATGCTCCGGTTCCGGAATATGAAGCGTTTGAATTTCTATGTCGTAGGGCAGGTGCGTTTTATCGGCGGGATAGAACGCGACGGGTTTTGTGACAGGCTGTGGCTGCTCCTGTCCCTGCGCTTCCGGGGTGAACAAATGGGCGTTGCGCTCATTCTGGCGCAGCAGCGCGGGAAGCCGTTCTTTGCTTTCAACGCGGAAGATGGGATATGCTTGCGACGGATCGCGGAGATGCACGTCAAAAAGCCCCACTTCGGTGATCTCAAAGGGCTTGCCGTCAAGATAAACGGTATCACCGGACTTGTAGGACGATGCCAGCGAATCATGGGCGGTTGGCACGGGCATTTCCTGTTCCAGCACAGTCGGCGGTTCGCGCCCCTCTACCTGTGCCTGCGCCTTTTCGTCCGGGTAATTGCCGAAGATGGAAAGATACCGGTTTTCCCGCAAATCGTAAATGGCAGCGCCGTCATACGCAAAGCCGTCGCTTTCCATTGTACCGTCCACATAACCCTGTGCGGCTTTTTCCGCTTCTTCCAGCGTCTGATAGTCCCGTTTTTCATCAAAGCCGTTTTCAAAGTGATGATATACCACAACCTGATACTGCGGTGCCATCCGGTCGGCATAATCATCAATCATTTCTTCCGTCAGCCATTCCGGTTTTTGGGGAAGCTCGTCATACAGCTCCCGCATTTTGACGATCTGTGCATAGACGCTGCCCGCCCACAGATGCTTTTCCGCGCGGTTGCCTGCGCCAAGGAAGTATTCGCAGTCTGTCCGCAGCCGGTCTAAAAGCTGATAGTCCGGATTATTCTCCCGCACATCCTTTTCCTGCTCTGTGAAGAATTGATCCTCACGGATGAGCTGCGCAATGCGCCGCTGCACCCTCGGCCAAGACAAGATGACCGGTTCAGAATCGCCTACGGAGATCTGAAGCGGCTGGGAAGTATCGCCCGCACCGTATTCCTTTGCCAACCATAAGGCGGTATCCTTTTCCCGGCCATGCTGCTCCATATACCGCACCACGGCCTGCTTGCTTTGAGGATTGCCGTTCCATTTCTGCAAGGCATCGTCGATGTCTTCTTGCGTGACCTTGTAGGGAGAGGGGGCGACCGTTGTGGCCAGCGTGGGATATAGTTCCTCCAAAAGCTCCTGATGCAGCCGGTTATGGAACGCGGGCATATCAAAGTACAGACGGACAAGCTGGAGATCATCCGATGCCGTGACGATACGGCGGATAGCGTCCGCACCCTCCAGATAGGCGTTTTGGCGGTCTGAATTGCGGCAGGCATTGACAAAAGCCGTATCTTTGGAAAGTGCGTTGCCGACAGTCAGTTTGTATCCGCCGAACAGCTCCTGCACGGTGGACTGGGACGGCTGCTCGGCGGCAGGTTCGCGGAACACTCTTGCGCCGTCTGCTCCAAACTCCGCCTCCTGTGCGTCGATGGCTGCCTCTGCCTCATGGTCAACGGAGCGCAGCGTGTAAATGCGGCGCTCGTTGCTGTCCTCCTGCGTTGCGGCAATCGTCACATCGTACTTGTCGCGCAGCTTCTCTACATACTGCTCTAAGCTGTGCGCAGGGATACCACACATGGTCACACGCCCCACATCCGGGATATTCCGGGAAGTAAGGTTCAAATCCAGAAGCAATTCCGCCTGACGTGCATCCTCTCCGTACATTTCAAAGAAATCGCCGACCTGATACAGCACGATTTCATCGGGGTGTGCGGTCTTAATGTCGTTGTAGCTATTGTAGAGCGGATTTTGTGCGGCCTCTTGAGACTGCGCCTTATCATCCGGTGAAATGAACATAGAAAAAGCGGAGGGTGTTTGCGTTACACTCTCCGCTTCCGCGATGGATTGAATTTGTTCTGCCTCTGAGGGGAAGAAGGACATCTGCGCCCCGGCAGGGGCATCGAACATATTTAGCTGAACACCAGCTCCGAGAGGATCGTTTCCTCGGCCTGCGCTTTCAGCGTGTTCATCAGCCCCGCCCACTTCATCGGGTCGCTGGCTTTCAGCGCTTCCGTCACGCCCGCCGACTTCATCAGCTCCGGCATCATCTGTTCCAATCTCCGGTTCGCCGCCTCGTCGATCTCCCGCAGATGGGGGTACAGCTTCTCGGACAGCAGCAGGCTGTTCCACAGCACCGGACGATGCTCCTTCAGGTAATTCTTCCGCATCCTGCCGTACTTGCCCAGCGGGGCTTGCGGCTGCTCGGTCAGGCTCAGTTCGGGGATCAGATAATCCCCGCTGCGGGTGTAGGTCAGTTCGCTCATGGCTTTTGCTCCTTTCCGCGATTTTCTCGCGCTCGTAGTTCTTGATGGTGACTTCGATCTGCCGCAGCACCAGCTCGCTGGACTGGCTGATGGCCGTTCCAAGGGCGGCGACGGTCTGCGGGGTGTTGAAATCAAAGACGTTCAGAAAATCCTCATGCTCAAAGTAATCTCCCGGCTGCATCCCACAGCGGGACAGCAGCGCATAGTTGGTGCTGACAACGGCGGCGTTCCGAAAAGCGGCTCCGATGTTGAAATCATCATAACCTTCCAGAAAGGAACCGTCAACGATGCCGACAATATCGCGCCAGTTGTCGTGCCAGTATTCATCCACAAGCTGCGCCGCCACACGCTCCATCTGATCGGCAAGTCCGTTTTCACCGGAAACGTCGAAGCGCTGCTCCAGCGCCGCAGATACCACCTCACGATGCTCCTGTCGGTATTCCCAAAGATAAGGGCGGCGAGAGTTCCCGCCGCCGCCCGTATCGGAAACATCAAATACATATCGGAGTTTGGGTTGGTCGCTGCTGGCATCCACAAGGGCGATGCCCTTGCTGCCTTGCCGCACATAGCGGCGCATCTGCTTATTCCAGAGATCGTATTCCGCGCAGGCCGTGGCTTCCGGACGCTGGGCGAAGATCATGAGCTGCTCATTGTAGGAGTACTTATACAGCCTTGCGGCGGTGGTCAGAAATGCCGTCCACTTCTGGTAGCTGCCCGTGATCTGCTCTGCCGTGCGGTCTGCCATCTGCGCATAGAGCTGTACCTTACTCGGCATCCATATCCTCCTTTTCAAAATCGGGGAACAGGTCAAGCGCGTCATATTCCGCGTCGCTCATCCTGCGCAGCTTTTCGGCGGCGCTGTCCGTCAGCTCCCGCAGCTCCGTTTCATCGGCGGCGAGGTAGCCGCGCATTTCCTCCAGCGCCGCGATCAATCCCGCGCGGGTGCCGGTGTTGTAGAGACTCATAAGCTGGCGTTCTTCAAAAGTGATGTTCATATCAAAGCTCCTTTTCCGCGCTCTTTTTGGGCGCTGTCTTGTGTGGACGTTCCTGAACGGGCTGGTTCTTGAGCTGCTCCAGCACGGAGGGCTTGCGTTCACCGGCATCCCGTTCCCGATGGGCAGCCGCCGCCAAATCCATCAGGGAGATGGACATACCGGCCTTGACCTGTGCCTCAAGGTCGGCGACGGTGGGCTGCTTGGGGCCGTTGTTGATGATGCCGTCGATCATGCCGTAATCATCTTCCATTGACATTTCGGCGGCTTTCAGGTAATTCTCCGGTTTCTGAAAAGCGGGCAGCTCCTGAAATCCCATGCTGTCGCAGTAATGATAGGATACCGTGCCGTCCTGTTTCAGCGCAACGATGTCGCTGACGGAGAGACTGTGTCCCACAAAATCGCCGGGGCGCTCGTCGTTGAAAATGTAGTAGAAGTTTTCAAGGATTCTGCCGGTATCATTGTCCGGGTACACCTCACGGGTATAGATGGCTTCATAGTTGGCCGGGTCAGGCGGCGCGGCCAGACTGCCGAGACTGGCAAAGCGAAGCTCGACCGGCGCATCCCGGCGCAGTTGGTAGATCGCCATAGAATCGGTGGGGCTGTTCAAAAAGCGCTGTTCCACATCGCGGGGCGGGATATGGCCTTTGACCGCATCCCAATCCGGTCTTGTGATGCCGAACATTCCGTCATGCTTGATGATGTCCTCGGCCTCAAAAACCATTTCCTCGGCGTTGTCAGAATAGAGCATATAAACCGTGATGTCATGCTCCAGCAGCTCCACCGCCCGATCCTTGGAAAGCGGGAGCATATCGCTGTCCAGATACCCATAGCTGCGCATATCGTCCACCGTCAGCGTGGGGTCAGGCATCGGGACGGCCGGTTCCAGCTCCGGGAGCATATTATCTGCCGCATCGGTGGGGACAACGACTGCGCCGGTGATTTGTTCGCCAGCACCGAGGGGCAGCTCGTTTGCATCCTGCAAGTCTTTCAGCAGCTCCAGTGGCGTAAGGCGGATCGGCGCGGCGTCACCGATGTTGTGGAGTTTGCAAATTTCAAGTGCCGCTGCGGACAGTTGCTGTTCGGTGCTGTCGAGTACGCCGCCATCCAGCGCTTTTGCGGAATCGGCGTCATAGATGGTGTAGTCGATGCCTGTGTCGCTGCGCTGAACGTGAATGTATTTGTCGTTGTCTACCATGTAGAGCTTTTCTGATTCCGGGGTTTCCACACTTGGCTGCTCCGCAGCGGTCAAATCCTCCCGGTCAATGCCGCGTTCCTTGCAGATCTCCGCAAAATGCCGGTCAATGTCCGTAATCAGCTCGGAGGCTGTTTTGTTGATGGTTTCCAGACTGGCGCGAAGCTCTTTCAGCTCCTTGCCCTGTGACCATGTAGCGATATAGCCAAAGCTGTTTTCGCTCGTTTCAATGCCGTAATACTGGCAGACCGCATAGGAGATGCTTTCAGCTTCGACTTCCTCGGTGTTGCGGCTCTTTTCACCGGGGACAAGGATCGTCTCACCATCGTCCGCAAGCTCCGTCATGTGTTCATAGTCGTGGAGCTTGGCGTGGGCAATCTCATGGACGGCGGCGCATACCGTCTGCACCTCGCTCATACCGGCGCGGATCGTGATGCTCTGCGCCTTGGCGCTGAAAAATCCGTCCGTATCCCGCGCAACGGGCTTTATCTCCATCGGAACAGGAGAAGCGCGGCGCAGCGCCTCCATGAAAACCTCGTACTACTGCACATTGCCGCTCAGATCGGCGGCGAGCTGGGGCAAGGGCTTTCCCGCAGTCTGCGACACATCAAAGACGGATACCACCTTGAACATGGGGATACGGATTTCCTTTTCCTCAATGATGGCCTTGCCGTCCGCATCCAGCACCGGCGCATTGGTTTCCGGGTCGGTCTTGATCTCCTCGACCTTTTTCTTATAGGGAGTAGGAGCGATGATGCGGATACCTTTTTCGCCTTTCAGGACGTTCCTGCCGAACTGATCGCGCCACTTGTTGAAGCCTGCCACATGGGTGGCGTCGGGGCGCTGCATATAGATGAGCATGGTGTTGTTGACCGAGTAGCGGTGAAAGCGGCTCATGGTGGAGAGATACTGCCGGTACTTATCGCTCTCGAACAGCTCCTTGATGCCATTTTCGATGCTGTCAACGATTTCCCGCATCCGGTCTTTGTTGGTTTGCTTTTCAGCCATGATGATCTCCTTTCAGAAAAAATAGCGCCCCTGCGCAGAAGAAAACATATTCTGCACAGGGGCGATTCTCCGCATATAGACGTTGTTTTCGGGCTTGCGGATAAAATGTCTCAGCCCCTTGTGATTCCGCATGGAAAAAGCCTTACAGCACGAGGCTTTCACGCCCTCTATCTGCGGAGATTCCAGTATTGTTCACGCTTCCGTTTGGCGTCCTGCTTTCGGCGCTCCTGCTTGGCGCAGACCGGGCAATACTTGGCGCGGTTGGAGGAAGAATAGACCGGCTTGCCGCAGACGGCGCAGCGCTTTCCCGGCCTTTCCCGCATCACGTCGGCCAGTAGCTCATCGTCGGCGGGAAGCACCGCGTTTCGGAACCAGTTGCACAGCAGCGAGTAGGAAATGCCCTGTACGCAGATGCAAGGCTCTCCATCATCCAGCGCGAGGCAGTTGCCGTGATCGTAGTTACAGCAGAGCTTCCGAATGAGCTTTTTGGAACGGCGGAGCTGCTTGTGATCCATACGCGGCGCATCAGCCATTGTCAAACACCAGCTTATAGCCCGTGCGCTGCCCATCGTCCTCCAGAAGTACGACGGCATCATAGGTTTTTCCGGTCTTTTCGGAGTAGCAGCCTTTCAGCGGGGCGCGGCCATTTTTCAAAAGCGCAGCGGCGAGGGATTTCGTCAGCGCCTTTTTCTTGGCGGTGAAGAATCGGCTGTTTTTCAGAGGACAAAGGCGCAGGAACGGTTCTCACAGAAAAAGCCCTTTTGAGATTCCGTCACCTCGGCTCCGCAGCGGGGACACTTGCCGACTGCCTCGCGCCCGGAGGGGAACAGGACTTCCGCACCGGGGATGGCCTTGTAGGTCTGCACCAGATCGTTCAGCATGGCAGCGATCCCGTCCATAAAACTGTCCGGGAGAATTTCGCCGCATTCGATCTCTTTCAGGCGATGCTCCCATTCGGCGGTGAGCTGCGGAGACTGGAGCTGTTCAGGCAGAACGGTGATGAGCGCCGTGCCGGTGGAGGTGGGCAGCAGATTTGTGATCTTCTTGGACTTCCTGCGCTCCACAAAACCGGAGGACACCAGCTTTTCAATGATACCGGAGCGGGTTGCCGGGGTGCCAATGCCCTTGCGCTCGGCATCATCGGGCATATCCTCTTTACCCGCGTTTTCCATCGCGGCCAGCAGCGTGTCCTCGGTAAAATGCTTGGGCGGCGTAGTTTTGCCGGTCTTGACCGATGCGGCAGTTACGGAAAGCATCTGCTGTTCCGTAACCACCGGCAGCGCGGGAGCTGCCTCTGATGGCTCCTGCTCATAGCGCTTCCAGCCGGGAGCAAGAACGGTTTTGCCCTTGGCGGTGAAGCTCTGACCGGCACATTCCACCGTAATAACCGTTTCCGCGTAGCGGTGGGGTTCATCCACCGCTTTAAGCAAGCCCTTTGCCGCCAGCTTCAACACCTCACGTTCGCCCAGCGGCAGAGAGGCCATGTCCACCTTTTCCGCGCTGATGGTAGGGATGATAGCGTGGTGATCGGTGACTTTTTTGCTGCTGCACACCTGCGTGGCGCAGATGTTCAGAGGCTTCTCCGTGCCGCAGACAGCGGCAGCGGCGGCAACAAGGCCGGGGACGCTGCCCTCCATATCGTCGGTCAGATAGCGGCTGTCGGTTCGCGGGTAGGTACAGAGCTTCTTTTCATAGAGCGCTTGGAGGTAGTCAAGGGTCTGCTGCGAGGTGTAGCCGAGAACGCGGTTGGCATCGCGCTGGAGAGAGGTCAGGTCATAGAGTGCGGGGGCTTTCTCGGACTTTTCCTTGCACTCCACGCTCTTGACCATTGCCGCCTTGCCCCTGCAGGCGTTGGCGATAGCGTCGGCGTTCTTTCTGTCCTTCATTCTGTCTGTCGCGGCGGGAAAGCCGCAATCGAGCTGAACAGTGTAGAACGGCTCTGCCACAAACGCGGAGATCTCCGCCTCACGCTGTACCAACAGCGCCAGCGTGGGAGACATGACGCGCCCAATGTTCAATGTGCGGCCATACGTCAGGGAGAAATACCGTGTGGCGTTGATACCCACCAGCCAATCGGCCTTGGTGCGGCAGAGGGCGGATTGATGCAGGCCGTCATAGTCGCGCCCGGATTTAAGCTGCTGGAAGCCGCTGCGGATAGCATCATCCTCCATTGAGGAAATCCAAAGCCGCAAAATAGGCTTGGTGCATCCCGCAAGGCAGTAGACCGTGCGGAAGATCAGCTCGCCCTCGCGCCCAGCGTCGCAGGCGTTGACTACCTCGGTCACATCCTCCCGGCGCATCAGCTCCCGTAGAACATCAAACTGCTTTTGCTTATCGGAGCGGACGATGAAGCGGAACGAGACGGGAATGATGGGCAGCGCCGCCAGCGTCCATTTGGCATCATCGGCGTTGTAAACAGCGGCGTCGGCCAGCTCTGCCAGATGACCGAAGCACCACGACACGATGTACCCGCCGCCCTCCAGATACCCGTCATGCCGGGATTTTGCACCCAGCACGGCGGCGATGCTCTGTGCTACGGAGGGTTTTTCGGCGATCACAAGGCGCATGGTGCAGCCTCCATTCTCTTTACATCACGGTAGCAGGGACGAACGCAGCTCTGCCCGAAGCGCTTGCAGCCGTAGCAGAAGTGTTCCTTGGCAGCGGCGGGAGGGCTGTCCTCCCGCGCTGCTTTCGGCTTCTGCATCATCAGGCGTTCCAGCGGATTGTTGGTAAAATATCTCATGTGTCCGTATCCTCCGTAGTATCCTGTTCCGATTCGCCCTCATACGGTTCAAACTCGTATTCCTCCTCGTCCTCACCGTAGTCATAATCGTCCAGATCAGCGCTGCCCTTGGTCTGCGGCTTGGCCTTTTTCTGCTTGAAGATGTAGAACGCAGCACCGCCGCCCAGCGCGACGATCAGCAGCACGACAAGGATGCCGCCCATACCGCTCTTTTTCTCCGGTTCCTCGGCGGCGGGTTCTGTCGGCTCGGCGGGGACTTCGGGCTTTGGCTCCTTGCCCACGCACTCGGTCATGTTGACCGCGCAGACGGGGCAGGATGTATTGACTGCACCGGCCGCGCATTTGGTAGCGCAGGCGCAAGTGGCAGGCGTTTCTTCCTCGCCGGTCAGCGCCATCAGATCAGCTTCATCCACCTGATTCAAGAAGTGGACGGTTTCTTCGCCCTCATCATCCCGGTCAATAATCATGTAAAACACATTGCCGTTCTTGCTTTCCAGCGTAATGAACTGTTTTCCTGCCTCGGTGCTGGAGCCAATATCGTCGATCAGCGTCAGATTGCCGTCCGGTGTCAGCGCATCGCTGCCGCCCGTCATGCCGCCGAGAAGGAGCTGCCAGAGGTCGGCCAGCTCCTTTTCATCAAACGGAAGGGTGATGCCGCCGATGCTCACGGTGCTGTCGGCGGCGTCGGTGATGGTCAGATAGCCGCCGTACACATAGCCCACACGGGCGGGCAGCAGGATTTTTACCCAATCGCCGTCCCTGCCAATCACATCGACAACCGTGCCGTTGGGAAGCTGCGTAAACGCGGTGTTGTCCAGTCCCGCGCCGGTGCGGACATTCAGATTGCCGCCGTTGGTCGTGACAGTGCCGATCTGTTTTGTTTCCTGCGTGTCTGCGGCGCTGCTTTCGGCGGCGGGCAGCGCATCATCGGGATAATCGCCGCCGCTGGCAAAGGCGGAAACAGGGAGAAGCCCGATACACAGGAGCATCAGCAGCAGGCCGATAAAAATGCGCGGTGCTTTCTTAGTCATGGTTCAACGCCTCCTTTTCCGAAGTGGCCGGTACAGGCGCGGCCTGCATACGGCGGAACAGCTCAGCAAACTGCTCCATCGTCATGCCATTCTCACGCACCATGCCGATGATGTCGGTGTCCTCCAGCTCTCGAATCTGCTTTTCCAGCTCGCGGTTGCGGCCTTGCAGATCGGAGATTTTGCCTTTGTTCTTTTCCAGCTCTCCACGGAGCTTCATAATTTTCGGGTTCATATCATTCACTCTCCTTTACGGCAAGCGCCCATAGCGATAAAAATGGGACTGCCAATAGCTTGAATTTAAGTTTGCATAAGAGATCGGATCTCCGCAGTGGATCATCATGGAATTGCCGACGTAGATTCCCACATGGCTAACACCCGGTGTAT